>JBAUZR010000364.1:0-2109 GCA_049585375.1 Acidobacteriaceae bacterium | reverse complement strand
GAGTACAGGGTGCAGGGTACAGGATACAGCCTGTAACCGATGGCCAGTTGCAGTTTCGAGGCAAGAGCGGGTCCCTCCACTTCCCCTTCACTGCGCTCAGGGTTCGGATGACAATGACAAAGCTATTTTAGGAAGCTGAGTTTCGGGGCGGGGGGAAGGGCTCCACATTCTGCGCCGTAGCGGTAAAAGAGGTCGAGGCCGGCCAGGGCGGGCTCGTCGAGGTGGTAGGCGATGTTCTCGGACAGATAGATGTGAATGGTCGCGCGGGGGACGGCGATGCGCTGGGCCCACTCGTCGGCGAGCTGGTCAATGTGCGCGAGGCCCTGGTCGCGGGAGTGCTGAAGGTCGTGGATGAGCTGGGCGGCGGGGACGGTATCCGGCGTGAGGGCGTCGGGGCGGACGGCCCAGAAGGCGGAGACCCATACGGTTCCGGTAAGGGCGTGCCACTCGTGGGCGAGGTCAAGGTAGAGGAGGTGCTCGCCGGTGCGCTGCTCGCGGGCTTCGCGATCTTCGAGGGCGAAGAGGGCGGGGTCACCGATGAGGAGGGCCGCGTCAGCGACGTGGAGCATGGCTTCGAGGTCGGGCGGGTGCGGGATGTAGTTGGGCTGGAGCGCCCAGAAGCGGGAAAAGAGGATGCGGGTGTAGGCGGCCGAGGTGCGCGAGGCGGTGTCGAGGGCGACGCGACGGACGCCGCCGATGCCGTCGGGGTGGCGGACGATGAGGAGGATGGAGCGGACACGATCGAGGGAAGCGATGGCGCAGCCGGGGACGACGGCGAGTGAGGGCGTGTAGGCGGCGACGGGGACGAGGCCGAGGTCGGCTTCACCGGACGCCAGCTTGGCGGCGCACTCGGCGGGGGTGTCGGAGGAGAGGGTGTAGCGGGCGGCGAAGGCGCTGCGGTCGGGGTCGTGATCGAACGACCACATGAGCGGAGCGGGATTGAGGAAGTGAATGGCGGAAACGCGAAGCGGGGTCACTGGCCAGTATACGTTCCCAACTTCCGTAACCCTGCGTGCCCCTGTTTTGCTTGACCCGCGGGTAGAGGGCCGGTGAGATGAGAAGGGGGTCCCTCGCTTCGTCCAGCCCATCGCGTTGTGCGGGACCCAAGGCGCGAGGCTCGGGATGACAAGTTTTAAGTAATGAGGCGAAAGGGTGGGCGTATCAGCGGATACAGTTTTGCCGGGGCATTCCGTTTCTTTCGAAGAGCAACATGCGTGGGTTGCTTTGGCGATGACTCCGGGGTTGGGCCTCGGCGGATTTTACGGGCGGTGGAGCGGTATCGCAGCGCGGCTCGGGTGGTGGCGCTGCCGCTGACTGAGCTGGAGGGGCTGGAGTTTCCGGCGCAGGGGGCGCAGTTTCTCTCCACCGGCGAGGCGGGGAAGGCTGCCGATGAGGAGCTGGAGAAGGTCGCGGCTACCGGCGCGGCACTGGTGACGTATCACGACGACGCTTATCCGGAGAGGCTGCGGGAGATTTACGATCCGCCACCGCTGCTGTGGGTACGCGGGGATGCGTCGCTGCTGGCGCGGCCGGCGCTGGCAGTGGTGGGGACGCGGCATCCGACGCCTTATGGGACGGGGATCGCGGAGAAGCTGGCGCGGGAGCTGGCGGAGCGGGGACTGATCATTTTGAGCGGTATGGCGCGCGGAGTGGACACGGCGGCGCATAAGGGCGCGCTGGCGGCGAAGAAGCCGACGATTGCGGTGTGGGGCACGGGCGTGGATGTGATTTATCCCAAGGAGAACAAGGGGCTGGCGGAACAGATTGTGGCGGGGGGTGGTGTGGTTCTGTCGGAGCTGCCGCTGGGGACGTTTCCGGCGCCTCAGAATTTTCCCAAGCGGAACCGGATTCTCAGTGGGATGAGCGTGGGCGTGCTGGTGATTGAGGCGGGCGAGTACAGCGGCACACGAGTCACGGCGCGATGCGCTCTGGAGCAGAACCGGGAGGTCTTCGCGGTTCCGGGGAATGTGACAACGAGGAATGCATGGGGGCCTAACCTGCTGATAAAGCAGGGCGCGAAGCTGACTTCGTGCTGGGAGGACGTGTGGGAGGAGCTGCCGACGTCGATCCGGGCCGTGCTCGAGCAGAGCGAGGGATTTGCATCCGAGG
>JBAUZR010000363.1:0-1922 GCA_049585375.1 Acidobacteriaceae bacterium | reverse complement strand
GATCAGCTGCTGGGCTGTGTCGAATTCCGCCTCCTTCGACGAATGCGTGATATCGCCGGTGTGCAGCAGCAGGTCCGGCTCACTCGGGAGCGCATTTATCTTATCGAGAGCAAGCTTCAACGTCCCGGTCACATCCTGGTTCGCAGGCTTATTGAAGCCGATGTGGCTGTCGCTGATCTGGACGAAGCTGAAGCCGGACACTGCATGGCCCGTCGCGCTGCCGGCCTCTCCAGATGTGGCGGCAAACAGTTTTGATGTCGGCACGCCACCCGCCATCGTCCACAGCAGGCCGGTGCCCACCCATGCCATACAACTGAGAAAGTTTCGCCGGTCAATTCCATCGTGTGCAGGCGCGCCCGGCGCGAGGTTTGGTTGTGCCGCTTCCGCAGCGTCGGTTCGCTGAGCCAGGGATTTTAGGGGGTTAACGCGATTCGCATCTTTCATGGGAGTTCCTCCATGGATGCAAACTGCGCTTCATCCAAATTATTCCCGGGCTGTGGGAATAACTTTGCCCGATTCCAGTTCTCATCTCTGGAGAGAAGATGAAATAGTACGGTTGTGCCGATCCGTTTCCCACGGAAGCGAAGGACTTACGAAGCGGGCCCGCGAACCTCTGCGTTTGAGGATCTCGCGTTGCCGCTGCTTCCCTCGCTCTACAACCTGGCCTTCTGGCTCTCTCGCAACGCTGCCGACGCGGAGGACCTGGTGCAGGAGACATTTTTAAAGGCACTTCGCGGATTCGCATCATTCGAGCCGGGCAGTAACTTCAAGGCATGGATTTTTCGCATTCTCCGGAACACCTATCTGACCTCTCGTACCGGGTTGGCTGCCAATCGTACGGTTGCCCTCGAAGATGAGCTGCAGGTAGGCGGAGACGTGGGGCCTGCGGCCTATCCAGAGGCCGCCATTGATTGGCAGACTCCGGAAACAAACCTGCTTCAGATGGCAGACCGCGCTGCTCTGCAGGCGGCTATGGAGACGCTGCCTCCGGCGTTGCTGGAAGTCATTTTCCTCTGCGACGTGGAAGAGATGAAGTACAGGGACATTGCCATCGCCCTTGACATTCCAATCGGAACGGTTATGTCCCGGATTGCACGGGCGCGCGTTGCCCTGCGCACGGCGCTTGGAGCGCAAGAGACGTTGTCCAGGGAGTTTCGCGCATGACCGATCATCTGTCTCACGTCATCCTGAATGCTCTGGTGGACGGTGAGCTCACTCCTGATCAACTGACCAGCGCTGCTCAACATCTTGCTGGGTGCCCGTCGTGTACCTCGTATGCGCTGAATCAGAGCCTGCTCAAATCGGCCACGGCAAAGGCCGGGCTCCGATACCAGCCACCACCGCATTTGCAGGAGCGCCTGGCGCGTCTGGCATCCCAGGAAGGATCGCGGTCCCAGGCGCCGGGTTTCGACCCAGCGTCCGTTTCTCCGCGGCGGTCGAATTGGGGATTTGAATCGCTGGGCTGGGCCGCCGCCGCTGTGATCCTTCTCGCTTCCGTAAGCATGATGTTCCTTCAACGCGCCACGCGGCGGGCCGACATCGCCTCGACCGAAGATGCTGCGCTGATTACTGAAGTCTTCGACCAGCACGTCGCCACTCTAGCCGATAACATCGAGCCGCAGGTCGTTTCCACGGATCGACACACGGTCAAGCCGTGGTTCCAGGGCAAGATTCCGTTCAGCTTCAATTTGCCCCAGACGCTGCCCGGGGACACGACGCTCGATGGCGCGAACCTCACCTACCTGGGCGACCAGCCCGTTGCCCAGTTGCTCTACAGTATCGGCCGGCATCGTGTCTCCGTCTTTCTCCGGCAGAGCTCCGCAGAAGTGGAGGCGAAACCGTTTTCCGCAGACCGAGCGGGGTTTCACGTGATGGCCTTCAGCACGAAAGGTCTCGAGGGTGTAGCAGTGAGCGACGTCGAT
>JBAUZR010000362.1:0-2300 GCA_049585375.1 Acidobacteriaceae bacterium | reverse complement strand
AACTCCATCAATGGGGTCGGCGAAGCCACGTCTCGCCAGCCTTCTCCCTTTTTCTGGCATCCGCCGGATCAGCATCCGTACGGTGATCTGCAACTGCTGGCACGCAAGAACTCGCGCAAGTGTCCGGGATCGACAGAGTCCTTTCAGGCGGCCTACGCATATCCCGAACTGAACGAGGTATCGCCAACACGCAATGATGCCCCGATCGAGGAGCTGACGATGTTAGTTAGGAATTTCGCCCTCGCCCACGAAGCGGACGAGGTCGGCATCGCTCCCATGGATCCGACCTGGGTGTTCGAGGGCTACAGGATCGAGCACCCGCGGGTCATCGTGCTCGCGGTGGCACACAATTACGAGCGCCTCCGCGAAGTCCCTTCCGACGAGACCAATGGCATTGGAGTCTGCGATGTAGGTGATCAGTACGCCAGAGGCACAAGATCGTCCTACAGCCTCGCCAACTGGATTCGCTCGCAGGGATACCACGCCGACCCGTACCCCGGCCCGATGGCCGGGGCGTTGCTGTTGATCCCTTCCGCGATTGCCGCCGGACTGGGCGAGTTGGGTAAGCACGGCTCGCTCATTAGCGCACGCTTTGGCTCCGGAGTTCGCCTGGCTGGTGTTACTACCGATATGCCCCTGCTCCCCTCTGCGCCCAAGCGCTTCGGTGCCGACGAATTCTGCGCCAGTTGTCAGGTGTGCACGCAGGCTTGCCCGCCGGGAGCCATCACACCCCGGAAGCAGATGGTGCGCGGCGTCGAGCGATGGTACGTTGACTTCGACAAGTGCATTCCATATTTTGCCGAAGCTGCCTCTTGCGGTATCTGCATTGCTGAATGTCCCTGGACCCGGCCCACGGTACGCCCGAAGCTTTTGGCAACCATGGCCCGAAAATTGGGTGGCGGGTTCGGTCAGGAATGAGCGCAACCGCGGTTCGACCGCCATACGAAGATTCGATTCGTTACGCCGGATGGGGAGTTCTCGGCGCCGCATTTATCGGCGTCATGGTGAGCTTCGCTCCCATCATCCCCTATACCTTCAGCCTGTTTCTCGATCCTCTACACGCCGCATTCGGATGGAAGCGCGAATCAATGGGAGGGGCTTTCGCGCTGGCGGCCATTACGGTCGCGTTGGTGTCACCGCTCATCGGCCTGCTGCTCGACCGATTCCCACCGCGTCGTATCATTCTGCCCGCGATCCTGGCGTTCGCAGTGGCTCTGGCTTCTCTCAGCAGACTCGGTTCCCACATTGCGCAGTTTTATCTCACGTTCTTCGTGCTGGGTCTCGCGGCGAATGGAACGGCGCAGTTCGCTTACACGCGCACTATCCTCACCTGGTTCTCTCGACGCCGTGGCTTCGCATTGGCCCTGCTGCTTACTGGAAGCGGCGTTGGATCCATCGTGATCCCACCGCTGACCGAATGGATGATCCGGCATCACGGATGGCGCGCTGCCTGGCTGATGCTGGGCGGCATCGCTCTTCTGGGTCTCCCGCTGACGGCGGCACTGGTGCGCAATCGGCCCGAAAATCCGCTCATCCGCACCGACCGAACGGCTACGGGCGTCACCGTTTCCGCTGCTCTTCGGACTGCCCCGTTCTGGATCCTCGCATTGATTACGATCCTTTCCGCCTTCAGCGAAAACGGATTGGTGACCAATCTGGCAGCCATGCTGACACAACATGGGATTGTCGCCGCCACCGCCGCGCTGGCTCTCTCTGTTCGGGGAGGCGCGGGCATCCTCGGCCGTCTCGGCATCGGCTTTGCCATTGATCGTGTCTCTCCTGAGCGGGTCCAGACGCTGGTCCTTGCGCTCGCTGCTGCGGGCACGCTGATTCTTGCGTTCGCGGACACCGGACCGGTAACTCTGCTGGGTACGGCAGTATTGGGTATCGGTCTGGGGAGCGAGGCGGATGTGATGCCGTACCTGTTGGCACGGTACTTTGGGCGGCGGCATTTTTCCGTTCTGTATGGGTTGACCTGGACCGCCTACGCCATTGGCGGCGCCACCGGTCCTCTCTGGATCGGACACAAGTACGACAGCGTGGGCGGATTCTACAAGCCTCAGTTCGTCGTCATTCTTGCAGCAGTAGCGCTCGCTGCAGTCATCCTGAGCCTCTTTTTGCCGAAGCCGGGTGTGGCAGCAGAACCAGACATCGAAATGGCAGATAGTATGATCGCGAATCCGGATGAAAGCCGGCAGATTTCGGCTTAAGTGCGCGAGCATGTTCCCTATCCCTGACTGACCGGGTTCATGTGCACTGCGCCGGCGCTTCCGCTGGAAACCTTTGACGCTTCCCTGGGC
>JBAUZR010000361.1:0-6016 GCA_049585375.1 Acidobacteriaceae bacterium | reverse complement strand
ATGGTGAAGGAACCGCTTCGTCGCCGGTCCGGAGTGGGATCATCGCAGTCCGGTGCTCCCGGCCGCAACGCGGTCCGCCTCCGCGCCCTCTACGACCGTCTGGTCGCGGTGTACGGACCACAGTCCTGGTGGCCGGCAAAGACGGCATTCGAGGTGGTCGTCGGCGCGTATCTCACCCAGAACACGGCGTGGAAGTCCGTCGAACGCTCGATCGCCAACCTCGAGACTCATGGCATTCTGTCGATCGGCGGGCTGCGAGACGTTCCCGAGGACAGGCTGCGCGAGTTCATCCGCCCCTCCGGATTCATGCAGCGCAAGGCCGCAGCGCTGAAGGCCTTCGTGGCTTTCCTCGACGCGCAGTATGGCGGGGAGATCGAATCTCTGCGGGAAGCGGCTCACCGCTCTGCCGGCGCGCTGCGGGAGCAACTTCTGGAGCTTCCCGGTGTTGGGCCGGAAACCGCCGACGCCATTCTGCTCTATGCGCTCGACGCGCCCTCAATGGTCGTTGACACCTACCTGCGCCGCGTCGTCACCCGCCATGAGCTGGCCCCGCAAACCGCAAACTACGCGACGATACAGTCGCTGGCAGAGGAGGCGTTTGCACCCGACCGGGTCCGCGAAGACCCACAGGAACTCGCTCGTCACTATAACGAATTCCACGCTCTGTTCGTGCAGGTGGGGAAGGACTTTTGCCGCCCAGTCGCCCGCTGCGAAAACTGCCCACTGCGCAGTGATCTGGCGCACTCGCGTTCTCGCCGGTATTCGCCATAAACTGGACGCGGTGCCTGTTACTCTTTACGCCGCATCGACCAATCCTGGAAAATTGCGGGACTTTTCTGTGGCCGCCGCCGCGGGCGGATTTGCTCTGGAAGAGCTGCCCAACCTGCGCTCCATTGCAGCGCCCGAAGAAGTCGAGCCGACTTTCGCCGGTAACGCGCGCCTGAAGGCCGAGTACTACAGCCGTCTCTCCCCGGGAATCGTCCTCGCCGACGACTCCGGCCTCGAAGTCGATGCCATGGGCGGTGCTCCTGGAGTTCGCTCCGCCCGTTTTGCCGAGGATGCCGGCTACGACCCACCGCAGGCGCGCACCACCGATGAGCGCAATAATCTCTACCTTCTGGATCGCATGAGCGGTAGAACCCCGCGTACAGCGCGCTATCGCTGCGTGCTGGCGGCCGCGCGAGAAGGCATCGTGCTGGCCACGGGCGAGGGCATGGTCGAAGGAGAGATTCTGCAGACCCCGCGCGGCACGGGCGGCTTTGGCTACGATCCACTGTTCTGGCTGGAGGAGTTTCAACGCACCATGGCGCAGATCTCCCTCGACGAAAAGCACGCGATCAGCCACCGGGGGCGCGCCTTCCGCGACCTCCTGCCGCGGCTGCAGCGCGCCCTGCGCTGATGAGCGGCGCATCCACCCTGAACAGCGAAGCTCCCCGCCTGCGGCTAGAATGGCAGCGAGTTCCATTTGATGCGCATTGATACCCATCATCATTTCTGGCACTACTCCCCGGATGAGTATGGCTGGATCGATGACACCATGGCGGCGATTCGCCGCGACTTCCTGCCCGACGACCTTGCCGCGGAGATTGCCGGCGCCGGTGTGGACGGCGTCATCTCCGTCCAGGCCTGTCAGACGATTGCCGAGACGGAGTGGCTCCTTGCGATGGCCGCGGCGCATCCGTGGATCCGGGGCGTCGTGGGATGGGTGCCGCTGGCCGACCCCGCGGCCCCGGCTCTGCTGGAGCGAATGGCCGCGAATCGCGCGCTGCGGGGGGTGCGGCACGTTCTGCAGGGCGAACCGGACTCTTATATGGATCGCGTCGATTTCAATGCCGGACTGGCGCAACTCTACCCACTGCAGCTTGCCTATGACATCCTCATCTATCACCACCAGCTGACCGCTGCCATCCGGCTCGTCGATCGGCATCCGAACCAGGTCTTCATTCTGGATCACATCGCGAAGCCGGATATCCGCAAGGGCAGTTTGCAGCCGTGGGCCCGCGATCTGGCGGAACTGGCACAGCGCCCGCACGTCTTCTGCAAGCTCTCCGGCGTCGTCACCGAAGCCGATTATGCTTCCTGGACCTACGACCGAATCCTGCCGTACATGGAGACTGCGCTGGTGGCGTTTGGGCCGGAACGGATGATGTTCGGTTCCGACTGGCCCGTGTGTCGCGTCGCAGCGAGTTACGCCGATTGGATCCGGACGGCAGAGCGGTTCACCGCATCGCTCTCCGCCACCGAGCAGCAGGCCCTGTTCGCGGAAACCGCTGTTCGCGCCTATCGGCTGACCGTGGGGTGAACGGAGGCGAGCCGCGTCTTTGCCTCAAAGTTCAAGTACGGAAACGATCTCTCCTTCGGCCATTTTCTCCCGGGTCTCCGGAACAATCAGGAAAGCATTGGCTTGAGCCGCAGCCGTCAGGTCGCCGGACCCCTGCCAGGGAATGCGCCGAACGCGCGTTCCGTCGAAGTCGCTTTGCAGGCGCGCCGGGAGGAAGCGCGTAAGACCGGGCTTCACCGCGACGTCCTCCTCCACTCTCGCCATGCAAAACCGCGGCTCTGTTTTGCTCTCGCCGCCCAAAGCCCGCAGCACCGGCGCGACGAAGAGCGCGAAGGTCACCATGGTGGAGATGGGATTGCCCGGCAGGCCAAAAAACGGCTTTTCCCCGACTCTCCCAAAGACCACTGGCTTGCCGGGCTGCATGCGTACGCCCGTGAAAATGAAGTCGGCACCGACGCTCAGCAGGGCAGGTTCGACGTAGTCGAATCTGCCCATGGAGACGCCGCCGGACAGCAGGATCAGATCGAACGACATGGCCTGGCGAACAGCGGTTTCTGTCTCCTCGACTTCGTCGCGGACGATCGGAAAGATTTTTGACTCGCCACCGGCCACCGCGACCTGGACAGCGAGTGAGTAGCTGTTGGAGTTACGAATCTGGTGCGCCAGAGGAACCTCAGCCACCTCGACCAGCTCATCACCGGTTGCCAGGATGGCGACACGCGGCCGGGTAAAGACCGGCACGGTTGCTGATCCGCAGGCGGCGGCTGCGGCGATCTCTGCCGGTCCAAGCCGCCGTCCCGCCGGAATGACGACGTTGCTGCTTTTGGCTTCGGCTCCCGCGGGAACGATGTTCTCGCCGGACGCGGGATGATGCTGGCCGTTGAGCTGCACCTGCCCATCTGCGGAGGTGACGTGCTCCACCATGGCTACACAGTCGGCGCCCGCCGGGACGGCCGCCCCGGTCATGATCTCGACTGCTTCTCCGGCGCCAAGATTGCCACCCGTCCACGGCTGGCCGGCTCGCAGCAGACCGGCGATCCGGAGAGGGCCGCACTCCAGTTCCGTTGCCCGGCAGGCGAACCCGTCGCGGGTGGAACGGGAAAACGGTGGCTGGTCGCGATCGGCAAGGACGGGCTCCGCCAGAACTCGTCCCGCTGCCTGCAACAGCGGCACGCGGTCGTGGTCGCGGGGCCGCACCAGAATCCGCTCGGCCTCGCGGCGGACCGCAAGCGCGGCTTCTTCATAACCAACGATCAGGGGCACGGATGCGGGGTTCATTGAGTGAGTGGTGATTGTCGCAAAAGAAAGGAGCGCCGTCTCCGGAATACGGAATGCGGCGCTCCTGTGAGACGCGGGCCTTAGTGCTTTTTGCTCTTGGAGCCGGTGGCTGGCGCGGAGTTCATTTCGGCCAGGACCTGCTTGGCGTCATTGGCGAACTGCCCGGTGGGCGCCAGCTGAAGGTACTTCTCGTAGGCCTCCTGGCATCCCGGCGGCGCGACGATCTTCTGCGTCTTGGGATCCATGGTGGCTTTGCCGATCAGCGCCTGCCCCTTCAGGTAGTAAGGAATGGGACGAGTCGGATCCGCGGCGATCGCCTTGTCGGCGGCGGCGACAATTGCATCTGTCTGTCCCGTGCGCGACATCACGATCGTCTCGTTCTGGTAGTACATGCCGGCCTGCGTGGGATTCGCTTTGGCCGCCGCGTCGTAGGCCGCCTGCGATTCGGGAACCTTGTTGTCGTCGGCATAGGCTTCGCCCAGCGCATTGCCGGCGCTCCCAATCACTTCAGGATTTGGCTTCTTCGCGGCGGTTTCCAGAGTGATGCACTTGTTCAACGAGGTCTCTGCATCGGAGTACTGCTTCAGACCCAGCTGTGCCTGTCCCAGCTCCACCCAAAGCAGCGGTTCATCCGGCTTAATCGCCACGTCGTGCTGCATCAGGGTGGCGGCATCAGCGTAGTTTTTGGCCTGGTCATCGGCACGCGCCTTCTGAAGGTCGCCATTCAGATTCTTGATCTGGGCGTTCTCCTTCAGAATGCTGGCGTTTTTCGACTTTATCTCCTCGATAGCCTTCTTCTGTTCCGGTGTCAGCTTGGCGATATAGTCCGGCCGCGACATGTCGTCGTTAATTTCGGTATCCTGGCCGGCGACGACCTTGATGTTATCGATCTGGTCGACAACCTTGTCTTTCGGCGTTTCCGGCTTGCGGTAGACCATGGTGTAGGTGCCGGGAGCGATATTGTCGCCCTTAAAGTCGCCGTTGCTGTCGACGTTCAGGGTATATTTCGGTTCGGCGGTCGGCGAGGCCATGCCGCCGAAATACAGCGAGACCGTTCCGCTGCCAAGGGCCGCCCCAGTGGGATCGTTGACGTGACCGTGAACCTTGCCGGTAGCAGTGCCAGTAGCAGTTTGCGCGGCCAGGGGCAGCGCGACGGCGATAAGAGCGGCCAGTACCAGCCGCGGCCAAAGACGTAATTTCTCCATAATTATTCCTCTCTGCTGGTTTGCGCGACGAACCTGCGGGCCGACGCGCCCTCCTGAAGTCCCTGCCCGGTGTGCGAAGGCGCATACCGGATTGGATCTCGAACACCCGCCTCCTCAAAAGCGCGCAACCGCAACACGCAGCTTTCACAGACTCCGCAAGCGGCGTCCGATCCCGAATAGCACGACCACGTTAAATCCAGGGGCGCGCCGAGTTCAAGGCCGAGGGCCACGATCCCCTTCTTGCGCACATGGATGAGCGGCGTGCGCACAACGATGGCCCCGTCGCGGGTTCCCTGGCGAATGAGCTCCTGAAAGGCAGAGTAGTAGGCGGGCCGGCAGTCGGGATAGCCGGAGCTGTCCTGTTCGACGGCGCCGATGAAAATCTCCTCTGCGTCGAGCACTTCGGCCCAGCTGACCGCAGCGGAGAGGAAGTGCGCGTTGCGGAAGGGCACGTAGGTGACGGGAATCTCAGCGCCGATCGCCGCGCCGTCGGCCGGGGCATCGGGAACGTCGATGCCGGGGTCGGTGAGGGCCGAGCCGCCGATGCGGCGGAACAGGTCGAGCCGGAGGTGGAGGAAGTCTTTGAATCCAAGGGCTTCGGCGACGGCGCGGGCGGCGCGCAGCTCCCGCTCTTCAGTGCGCTGGCCGTAACTGCAGTGGAGGGCGTAAGCGTCATGGCCGCGGGCCGCGAGGGCGGCGCAAACGCAGGAATCCATTCCGCCGGAGAGGCAAACCACTGCACGGGTTCGCGATGCAGACATCAATCTCTATCGTAGCGCGACTGATTGTTGGTGGGGCGCCGAGACGACTGGCGAGCGTCCGTTGGTAATCGCCGGAAGTCATGTGGGGAGCATGGTGCGGGGTTAAGGGTACGGGGTGGGGGTGCGGGTGGGTCCGTCAGCAAATTGGGGCATAGCCCCTGAGAGGCAGGGAGGGAATTTGATCGTTTTTCGATGGGGATCGCGGAGAGATGTTGCTGATTCTGCAGGGCCACTTTGGTAACATCCATCGGTCGATGGTGGGGGTCGATCGACCGCTGATGTGGGGTTGCTTCGTACACGGCGTAACTCCCTGGGCAGAAAGAAAAGGCCGCCCGGTGGGCAGCCTTGTCGGGAGGAGAATTGCGTTTTTCCCCTCTATTTTTAGAATACCAAGTCTGAACGGGTTTACTGCCAGAATTTGGCGGGTATTTTGGCGTGGAAGTAATTTGGAATCAAGGGTCTTTACCTTGGTAACGGGCGCAGGGGGATTG
>JBAUZR010000360.1:0-7576 GCA_049585375.1 Acidobacteriaceae bacterium | reverse complement strand
CCGCAGGGCTACAAGGATTTCGACAAAGGAGCAGCGAAGAAGTTCGTCATCGATCCCCACAACCTGATCAAGACCGCTGCTTGACCCATTTATTGTGCCGGGCGGCGGGGCATCAGGCGCGCGATTTTGCGCGCGGCGTTTCCACGACCTTCGAGCGGACGACGACCTGCAGACGGGGCAAAAGGTCCGGTTGAAACTCCCGCCGCCCGGGCCGACGAACACCCACCACCCAAACCACCAGCGCGGCGCAGTACATCAGATTTTCCAGGTTGGAAATAGCGGCGGGTCTGCCGGTGAACTCAAAAAGCCATCCGCATAGGCTGTCGCCCAGAGCCATGAGCGCAAAGCCCGCAGCAATGCCGCGCACCGCGCCAAAGGACTCGATATCGAACAGCTCGTACAAGCACAGCACGATGCCGAACGTCACCAGCCACGCCAGATTCACCGCCTCGTTCAGGCCGAGGACTGAGTGGCTTAGAACGCCCCACACGGGTGCATGCGAATGCAGAGCGGCCGGGATGAACACGGTAAGCGTTGCCGCCGCGATGGCCAGCGTCGCATGCGCAATCCAGTTGCGCATCGAGCGGGACAGGCCCGCCATCGCGCAACCCACCTGAATGATCATCCAGATTTCGGCGAGAGCCGCGAGCAGGGCGAACGACCAATAGACGTAAAAATAAGGCACATCCGGCTGCCGGCTCAGCGTGTAGATGGACAGCAGCACCAGGGAACCGATCGATTTCAATGCAAGAAAAACGGACAGCGAGAGCCAGCGTTTCCACAACCCGCTGCGGACCAAACGAAGGAGCGCAGCGGGCTGCAGAACGATGATGGCGATCCACACCGCCCAGGAGAAGAAAGTCAGGCGCGGCATGGCACCGCCGACTTTAATTCGAAACAGCGCAGTGAGGCTGGGGGCACACCGGCACGGGATCTCCGCCCGCCATGACGACGTTGCGATGGGCGTTGACGGCAAAGGCTCCAAATGCAGTAAGAGCCACGACACCAATGATCATTTTCCGAAGCATGCGCATCTTTTCTCTCCAGGGCGCAGTAGCGCCTGCAGAGAAGATTACGCGTATCCCCGGAATGCGAGGTCCTCACCGCTTTCAATCCTCTGTGGAGGGCAGGATAGCAAGATTCGCGGCCTCCGGCGACAGGAAGCTTTCCCCCCGCGGGGTGACACACGAGATTCTGCGTGCCTCATGGCCCGGTGAACTGGACAAAACCAGCCCCCGCATCCCCCAAATAGGTTGCTTCCGCTTCGTAAAAAGCACGTAAAATCAGGCAATCCCGCACAAATTCCGGCGCATCCTTTGGCGGGAAACTGCGTTCTTAAGTAAGAACGAGCCGGTGCTAATCAAACGTTCAGAATTCAGGGAGAGCTAAGTTTGCTCAGACGGGCCGGAATATTTTTTTTTGCTGGTACTCGCCCCCGCCTCTATCGTCGCGCAGGTCCCGCCTTCCGCCGTGGGCGGCAATGCCAGTCTTTGGGCCGGCGGTGAGGTCTCGTCCTTCAACCCCGACTACAGTTGCTCCAGCAGCATACCGTTCAACTGCCAGAATCAGCTGGTCGGTCCCGGCGCCTTCTTCGACCTGAACGTAACCCCGAAGTGGGGAGTCGAAGGAGAAGCCCGCTGGCTTCACTGGAACGGCTACGGCGGCGAGATCGAGTCCAACTACCTGGGCGGGGGGCGCTATCGAGCCTACCGCTTTCACCGTCTGGACGCCTGGGTCAAAATGCTGGTGGGCGCCGGCCTCATCACCACGCCCTATTTCCCGGTGGCAGGCAGCCTCAAGGGGAGCTACTTCGCCTACGCACCCGGCGGAACCCTGCAGTTTCGCCTCACCGACCGCATCTCCCTTCGCGGTGATTACGAATACCAGTTCTGGCCTTCCTTCTCGGGACCCCCCACTTACAGCAGCACCGGGGCTCTCGTCCAGCATAATAATGGCCTTACCCCCAATGGCTTCAGCCTCGGCGTGACCTACCGTTTTCTTGGACCGTAGCCCCCGGTACGGACCCTCCGAACTCCCCCGGTCTCCCCTTTCACGGTTGTAGACTCGATACGCGAAATCCTTCGGCGCGCCCCCGCGCCGAAGCTCGTCGTTGAAGGGAACCCGTGAAAGCCACCCGTCTCGCCTTTCTTCTCCTTTTCGTTCTGCCGCTGCCGGCCCTCGGTCATGCCGATGTCCGCCTCCCGCATGTTCTCAGCGACCACGCCGTCCTGCAGCGCGACCGGCCCATCCACATCTGGGGCTGGGCCACGCCCGGTTCGCACCTCCAGGTCCGCTTCCACGCCCAGACCGTTCCGGCCGTCGCCGACCGCCTCGGAGAGTGGAGTCTCTGGCTCGCCCCTGAATCCGCCGGCGGTCCCTATACCCTCACCATCTCCGGCGATGGCCCAGCCGTGACCCTCTCCGATCTGCTCGTCGGTGACGTCTGGTTCGCCTCCGGCCAGTCCAACATGGAAATCCCTCTCAAGGGCTTCCCTGGCTCTGCCGTCATCAAGGATGCGGCCAGGGAAATCGCCTCCGCCAACAATCCAAAACTCCGCCTCCTGCTGGTGGATGAGAAAAGCTCCGACTATCCGCTCAACGACGAGCCGGACACCTGGACCCTTTGCACCCCGGAAACCGCTACGGACTTTTCGGCTGTGGCCTACTTCTTCGGTCGCGAAATCGCCGCAAAAGAAAACGTCCCCATCGGCCTCATCGACTCCACCTGGGGCGGCACGCCGGCCGATTCCTGGGTTTCGCTCGACACTCTCGGCACCCACCCCGAGTTGCTGCCCGCCTTCGCCAGCCGCGCCCGCTTCGCCAACCTGCAGGCCAATGCCTCCGCCCGCATCGCCACCGAAAAGACCGAGACCGCAGCCGCCCGCGCCGCCGGCCAGCCCCTGCCTCACTTTGACTGGCATCCGGATGAGGTCTCCTGGATTCCCGCCGCCCTCTACAACGGCATGATCGCCCCCTTCACGCCGCTTACCGTCCGCGGCTTTCTCTGGTACCAGGGCGAGACCAACTCCGCCCCCGACCGCGCGCCGTACTACTTCTCCCTCTTCTCGTCGCTCATCGGCGACTGGCGCATGCACTTCGCGCAGGGCAATCTGCCCTTCCTCTTTGTCCAGATCTCCAGCTTCAACTCACCCGGCGAAGACTGGGGCCGCGTCCGCGATGCGCAGCGCCGCACCCTCGCCGTCGCCAACACCGCTATGGCCGTCACCCTCGACGTTGGTGACGCTGACAATGTCCACCCGCCCGACAAGCAAACGGTCGCCCACCGCCTCGCTCTCGCCGCCCGCCACATGGTTTACGGTGAATCGGACTTGTCGTATGACTCACCGCTCTTCCGCGAAGCCACAGCCGAACTCCAGCCCGATGGCAGCACCGCTCTGCGCGTCTGGTTCACCCACGCCCAGGGCCTCACTTCCCACGGCCAGCCCATCGACGCCTTCGAAATCGCCGCCGACGACCACCATTTCGTCCCCGCCCAGGCTCGCATCGACGGCGATACGGTGATCGTCTCATCGCCGGAGCTCAGGAACCCTGTCTATGTTCGCTATGGATGGATGGGCGTCGTGGACCACAACCTCTACAACGCCGCCGGCCTGCCCGCCTCGACCTTTACCTCGGAGAACTGGCCTCTGGATTAAGCTGCGTCCACACGCTGCAAACATTCGTGTGGACGACGACATGGAACGACACAAAGCGGGGGAGCGCAGTCGTATGTTGGGCCATGTCCTCTCTGTGCCCCTCTGTGTTCTCTGCGGTGTATTTCTGTTCGCTGGTCGATCATGCCGCTCACCCGTTTCGCATTCGAACGATGCCGTTTTTCATCAGGACGACGTTGAAATTCAGCAACAGCCCCAGCGGCCGACCGCTGAGCTTCAGGTATGACAACAGCTGCGCCTTGTGAATCGGTGCGATCGCGTCTACCGATTTGATCTCCAGAACCACCAGGTTTTCTACGAGAATGTCGATCCGATAGCCTACATTGAGCCGCTGCAAGTCATAAACAAGCGGCAAGCCGACTTCCTCGGCCGCCTCGAATCCTTGCTTCCGTAACTCATAAGCCAGACAAGCGCGATAAGCACTTTCCAGCAGCCCAGGACCCAGTGCGGTATGCACGCGCAGGGATGCATCGACGACCCGTCCGCTGACCCCATTGATGCGTTGCCAGTCCACCGTTCATTTTCACCACGGAGAGCACAGAGATCACAGAGAATTCAGGGTTGAACTACGCAAAAGTACTCTGTGCCCTCTGTGTTCTCTGTGGTGAATCCTCTGCCGGTCAGGACGTCAGCAGATCCGCGGCAGCTGTTCCCCGAACAGCACATCCACCACCCGCGTGCCGCCCACGCCGGTCTTCATCAGGACCATCCCCGCCGGCTGCTCGATCACCTCGCCGATCATCCGGCTGTCGGCCCCCAGAGAATGCGCCTGCATCGCCGCCAGCACCTGATCGGCAATCTCCGGCGCAACCACCGCCACGAGCTTGCCCTCGTTCGCCACATACAGCGGATCGAGCCCCAGCATCTCGCACGCCCCGCGCACGGACTCCCGCACCGGAATCGCGCTCTCCCGCAGCATCATCCCCACCCGGGACTTGCCCGCAATCTCGTTCAGCACCGTGGCCACGCCGCCGCGCGTAGGATCGCGCATCACCCGCACGCCCCGCACATCTCCAGCCGCCTCGGCCGCGTCCAGCATCGCCCCCACCAGCCCGTGCAGCGACGCGCAGTCGCTCTCGAGCGCGCTCTCAAATTCCAGCCCCTCGCGCTGCGACAAAATCGTGATCCCGTGGTCGCCGATATGCCCGCTGAGCAGAATCTTGTCCCCCGGCCGCGCCCGATCTGCAGAGAGTTGTGTGTCCCGCTCCAGAACGCCAATGCCCGTTGTGGTGATGAACACCTGGTCGCCCTTCCCGCGATTCACCACCTTGGTATCGCCGGTCACCAGCTGCACGCCGGCATTCTGCGCCGCAGCCGCCATCGAATCCACCACGCGCGCCAGATCTGCCGCCGCCAGCCCTTCTTCCAGAATGAACGCCGCCGCCAGATAGAGCGGCCTCGCCCCGCCCACTGCCAGATCGTTGACCGTGCCATTCACCGCCAGCGACCCAATGTCGCCGCCAGGAAAAAAGATCGGCGTCACCACAAACGAGTCCGTTGTGAACGCCAGCCGCGCGCCGCCAATCTCCAGCAGCGCCTGGTCATCCATCTTTTCCAGTGTGGGATTCCGAAACCGCGCGACAAAGACCTTCTCAATCAGCTCCGCTGACAGCTTGCCGCCGCTGCCATGCCCCAGCACAATCTGCGGATGCTCAAAGATCGGCAGCGGACACGACCCAAACGGCCCCGCCGTCTCCATTGTGTCGTCGCGCTCGTCCACTTCCCTCGCACCCATCTCAATCTCCCGAATCCGGTCCGAAACCACTCAGTGCGCTCTGTGTCCTCTGTGGTAAGAAGGTGGTTCTTTTATGGATTGAAGCTGAGCTCATCCCTTATTTCCCAATCGTCACCAGATCCGCATCCTTCAGATGCCGCCCATACGCGTAGTAGGCAGCGCACGCGCCCTCCGCCGATACCATCGTCGCCCCCAGCGGATGCTGCGGCGTGCACTCGGTTCCGAACGCGGGACAATCATGCGGCTTCTTAATCCCCTGCAGAATCTGCCCCGCGATGCAAACCTCCGGCTCCATGGTATCGATCGCCTCCACGCTGAAGCGCGTTTCCGCGTCGAAGTCCCGGAACTCGTCCTTCAGCCCAAAGCCGCTCTGCGGAATCGTCCCCACGCCCCGCCACTTCCGATCCCTTACCTCAAATACCTTCGCGATCAGCTCCTGCGCCGGACGATTCCCGCCCCGGTCCAGCACTCGTGAATACTGGTTCTCTACCTCAGCCCGCCCCTGCTCCAGCTGCTCCACGGTCATCAGCACGCCTTCCAGAATGTCCAGCGGCTCAAAACCTGTAATCACAATCGGCACATGAAAGCGCTTCGCCAGTGGCTCGTATTCTTCATATCCCACCACCGCGCACACATGTCCCGGCCCCAGATATCCCTGCACCCGATTTTGCGGCGAGCTCAGAATTGCCTCAATCGCCGGCGGCACCAGCACATGCGACACCAGCAGCGAAACGTTCTTCAGCCCCATCTGCCGCGCCTGCCAGGCCAGCATCGCGTTCGCCGGAGCCGTCGTCTCAAACCCAATAGCGAAAAACACAACCTGCTTCTCCGGATTGGCACGCGCAATCTTCAGGCAGTCGATCGGCGAATACACCACCCGCACGTCGCCGCCCCGCGACTTGATGCTGAACAGATCTCCATCCGACCCCGGCACCCGCAGCATGTCGCCAAACGAGCAGAAGATCACCTCCGGCCGCCGCGCAATCGCATGCGCCTTGTCGATCATCTCCAGCGGCGTTACGCATACCGGGCACCCCGGCCCGTGCACAAGCTCCACGCCCTTCGGCAGCAGGTGATCGATCCCGTTTTTCACAATCGAGTGCGTCTGCCCGCCGCAGACCTCCATAATCACCCACGGCTTCGTCTGCACCCGGTGGATCCGGTCCACCAGCTTTGCCGCAATGTCTCCGTCGCGATACTCGTCGAGATATTTCATGCGACGCCTCCGCCGGACCCCTTCGGCTCCATTACCTCAGGAATCTCCAGTTCGCCAAGCTGATCCAGCTCCGCCAGCGCCTCGTAGGTCCGCCGCGCCTCCTCTTCATCCACGCGGCTGATCGCAAATCCCACATGCACCAGCACATAATCGCCCACCTGCGTCTCCGGAACATAGTCAAGGCAGGCCTCCCGCGTCACCCCGCCAAACTGCACGCGGGCCATATGCAGACCCTCGTGCATGAACACCTCCGCCACCTTGCCGGGAATCGCCAGACACATAATGTCACTCCTGGATCGCAGTCAGCGCTGGGGCAATTGCCGTGACCTTCGCCCGAACGCCCTCATGATAGCCCTCTGCAGATACGCCTGGCTCGTGAGATGCGTCACAGCGCGAAAACCCGCAAATCGCTATTGGGGGAGAGGTTACCGCCTAAAGTTGTATGGTCCGACCCCTCTTCGCCGCCGATCATTTTTAAATGGAGCGTCGTGGGCCCAGCCACGCTGCAACAACCGCCATTCTGGTTCCGGCACTCGGTGCAGTCATCATCTGCGCGGGGCTGGTGCAGGCGTACGCTCACGTGCAACACACCCCGATTCAGCAGCTTCAATCTGTTCCGCCCCAAACCCCCTTCCTCCTCGATGGCGTCATCGTCGCTGTCCATCCTTCCGGGTTCACTCTTCAGGACCCCACCGGGGCTCTCCTCATTCCCCTCGATCCCGTTCGCCTCGGCCTCCATGTAGGCGACGCGGTGCTTGTGCAGGCCACACGGACGGCTCCCCCGCCTGCGCCGCCCGCCACGACCATCGAACCCGCCCGCCGACGAACCCGCGCCCGCGCCTCTCCCCCTGATCCCGCGCCTTCCCTCCCCGCCGCGACCATCGCTGTCTCCAGCATCCAGACGCACGACACCCGCTGGACCTTCTTTCCCGCGCTCGCCCTCGTCTGGTC
>JBAUZR010000359.1:0-8477 GCA_049585375.1 Acidobacteriaceae bacterium | reverse complement strand
TGTGTATCCCGAGAAGGGCCAGACGAGTGCCGACGATCTTCCGCCGGCAAAGCCGATGGGATACACGGATTCCCTGAACGGCTACGAGTTGCCGATTGCGATGGAGGTGCGGCGCGGGCGCTTTCTGCACAGCTATGAGCATCCAGAGCCGCTGACTCCCAACCAGCCGGTGCCGTGGGAGATTCCGCTGCGGGATCACGACCACGTTTTCCTGAAGGGGCACCGGATCATGGTGCAGGTGCAGTCGACGTGGTTTCCGGTGATCGACCGCAATCCGCAGAGATTCGTACCCAGCATTTATCAGGCAACCGCGGCTGACTTTGTTGCGGCGACGCAGCGCGTGTACTGCACGCCGCAACTGCCTTCGCACATCGTGCTGCCGGTGGTGACGCAGTAGCGCCTAGCCGACGAGGCGTTCGAGTTCCTGGGAGTGAAGGATGACGATGGCGGCGCCGTGGCGGGAGATAAGGTGGTCGCGCTCGAACTGATTGAGGAGGCGGGTGACGGTTTCGCGGGAGGTGCCTGCCATGTTGGCGAGCTCTTCATGGGTGAGGGCCATAGTGAAGCGGAGCTCGGGTTTGCCGCACGAGCTGGTGCGGGCCCAGTCGAGGAGGAGCTGAGCGACGCGGCCGGCAGCGGAGCCGGAGAGGGCGAGACGGCGGGCGTCGAGGAAGACCTCATGGTATTCGCGGGCGATGACCTGGGCGGCGTGGCGGCTGACATCGCCGTAGTGGCTGAGGAACTCGAGGAAGTCGCGGCGGCGGACGCTGCGGATCTGGCAGGGCTCGAGGGTTTCGGCGGTGACTTCGTAGGGCAGGTCATTGAGGGTGGCGGTGAGGCCGAGAACGTCGCCGGGGACGGCGATTTTGAGAATCATGGTGCGGCCGTCGCGGGAGGTAGCGGCGAGTTTGATCTGGCCGGAGCAGACGACGAAGATGCCCTGGGCGCGCTGGCCTTCTTCAAAGACGATGGAGCGGCTGGGGTAGGCGATCTGCATGGCGATCTCATCGAAGCGCTCGATGGCGTCGTCGGGGAGACTGCAAAAGATGCGGTCGGCGCGGTCGGTGCACTGGGCGCAACGATCGGGAACCTGACGCTGGGTGGGTGAGCCGTTTTTGGGGGAATTCGCCATCAGGATACGACCTCGGGCACGTATTGCATGAGTGCTCTCCGGAAACCTCTACAGTTCACAAGGGCCGTTCAGCTCAGAACCACAGGATTTGTGGTTTCGGACTGGTGCTGTTTTTCGTCCTCCGGGGCCGGGGTCACGCGCAACGAAATGACCGGACAGGAGGCGGAAACGAGAATCTTGTAAGCGGCCGGCTCGGTTCCCGGCAACCAGCTGTGGGCGGGAGCGTGGACGCCGAGCACGATAAGGCCGGCCTCGGTTTCCCGGGCGACGTTGAGAACTTCAGAGACGACGTTGTTGAGCGCGATGCGGACCATGATCTGGGTAAAGGCACGCGCTTCGGCGGGGATGAGGCGACTGACTTCGGCGGTGGCGGCGCTGATCGCTTTGCCGGGATCGCGGCCGGTGGCCGTTTCGGGCAGAATGACGTGCAGGAGAACCACGTGCGCATCGAACTGGCGGGCCAGCTGGAGCGAGAGAGCGGTGCTGGTTTCGTGCAAGCCAGCCAGCGACACCGGGTGCAGGATCGTGCGGGGCGCGGGAGCGGGCAGATGGTGGGCGTGGGGCCCGATGGTGCAGACGGGGATGTCGACCAGGTCGAGGAGCTGACGGGCGACCGAGCCGAGGACGAATTTTTTGAGGCCGCGGCGGCCGTGGGTGCCGACGATCAGGCGGCCGGCATCGGCGTTCTTCACGACCTCGACAATGACATCGGGGGCGAATCCGTGACGCACGGCGGTGGCGCAGTCGACTCCCTGCTTGCGGACTTCGCGGGCGGCATTTTCGAGCAGCAGGCGCGCGTCGCGATCCATGCGAAGGGGATCGTAGTAGGGCACGGCACCGGATTCAACAGGCATGGATTCATGAGGAAGGACGGCATTAACGAGGATGAGGGAGGCGCCGCTGGTTCTGGCCTGGGCAATGGCGTGGGGTACCAGATAGTCGATATCCGTAAGGTCCGTGGCAACAACGATTTTGCGAGGACGCGGGTGTGGGACGACGGGCTGCTGGATTGGGAGGGTCATGACCATACCTCGCAGCGGTGCGAGCGCTGGATAAGGCTAGTTTGGGAGGCGCGGGCGGATGCGGCTGTGCTGCAGCGCACACGAACCTGTGACGCCGATCACAATTTGCAGATCACCAATTGAAGGGGAAAAGATTTGTTGGGGGGAAGGCTGCGGCGGCTGGAGATTGTCGGGCAGGCCGGCTGGGCGCGAGAGTCGCGCGCAGCGGATGGCCGGGTTTGACCCACCCTGCGGTGGTTGTTAGGATAAGGGTGCGGGGTGGAGCAGCCTGGTAGCTCGTTGGGCTCATAACCCAAAGGTCGGTGGTTCAAATCCACCCCCCGCAACCACACGAATTTCCCGGTAGGCTGGTTCCAGCGCTTTTAGCGCATCTTGCTGATTCCCAAGCAGCCTCCACTCTCCCTTCGCAACATAGTGACCCTTGCCATCGCCAGCCTGCTGAGGCATCATTTGGATCTCCGAAACATGCTTGAGCAGTTCCTTCCGGGCCGGGGCAGGATCGCCCGCCATGAGCGCACGAAGGTCTCCCATCTTCCCCAAGATGAAATTGCGGATGTCCGTGAGGTAGGCGTCGACGGAATTCTCTCCTCCCGCCAGAAGCTGGTCGGAAAGTTCCCGCAACTGCTTCTCGCGCTCATTGATCGCTTCGACCAGGAACGCCGACGGGCCAGTTTCCGCAGCCGTCGCAGCCAGCCTGCGTAGCTCCCCTTCGAGCTTCTGCTTCCGCTCCCGCATTTGGGCCATCTGGTTGGAAAGGTCTGCGAACGCATCCTGGACATGAGTGCCGAACTGGTCGAGGACGTACTCGACCGCGTCGCGCTGAAGAACATAATTCTGCAACTCATCCAGCATCTTTCCTTCAAGCCAGTCCCTCCGCACAGTCAGAGAATTCGAGCAGGCGCCGCGATTGAAGTGTTGAGAGCAGCCATAGCGAGGATGATGGCCCGACGAGTCGTAGCCCGAAATGATGATCAGATTGCCTCCGCAGAGGCCGCACTTGAGGACGCCGCTGAGTAGATATGGGCTGGTAGCCGAACGCGGAATCAGAACTCCGCCGCCCTTCCGACCGCCGTACATGGCTTGCAACTCATCCTGCCGTTCCTTCACGCGCTGCCACAGTTCGTCACTGACGATCTGAAGCTCGGGGTGAGCAACGACCCGCCATTCGCTTTCCGGCCTCGCGCGCCGGACGCGCTTGTTCGTGCCCGGCGCCTTCACGAAGCGCGAGCTGTTCCAGATCACTTGCCCTCGATACAGGTCACGCCGGAGCATCTCCCGGATGCAGGTCGGGCACCATGTGGCGTACTTCTTCCCGGCGCGCGGCCTCGGCGGAGGCACGCACTCGCTATTCAGTGTCTTGGCGATGGTCTTGAGCGATTGCCCTTTCGCCGACATCTCGAAGATGCGGCGAACCACGACAGCTTCGCTTTCGTTGATGACCAGTTGCTTTCCCGTCGTACCGGGTACAGGAACCGAATCGTAACCGAAGCAGCGCCCACCCGTATGCTGACCACGCAGCATCAGACCTTCGAGGCCGCGGTGGGTTTTCTTGGCAAGCTCCTTCACGTACAGACTGTCCACCATGCCATGAACGGTGACCAGCACATGCGCCTGTTCGTTTTCAGAGTCGATGCCCTGACTGACGGCGATTAGCCGGATGCCGGCGAAGTTCAACCGCTCGAAGATGCCGAGCGCATCTTTCGTATTGCGGGCGAGGCGGCTGCTGTCGTCGAGCAGGATGACATCGAAAGGGCGGGAGGGCGACAAAGCCGCATCCAGCAAGCGGCCAAGCCCAGGACGGTCCGCGCCGACACCGCTCAGAGCCTCATCCGTGTAGACGTGCTCTTCGAGAAAGACGAACCCGCGGGCATGGGCATACTCGCGGCAAATCCGAAGCTGGTCTTCAATCGAGCGTGGACTCTGTAAGTCGCTGGAATAGCGGGCGTAGGCGGCACAACGCAGGATCATGGCTCTTCACCGTCCTTTGTCGCACGTTACCTCTGAAGGCCCTGTGGTCGCAAGTCGATTCTGCTGCTTGATTTCGGCCAGATATTCTCGCACCAACGCAGGGACAATGACATTGTCCAACCATGATTTGAGATCGGGGTCTAGCCGCTTGCCGAGCCTGGCGGATCGGGCAGAGCTGCGCTGGCGCTCCTGCATAATCGTGCGTTCGTTCTTGGAACTTTTGTCCGCCACGCAGCCCCTCGAATCCTCCGTACCGAGAAGAAGCGTAGAGCGCAACGAGTCCAGAAAACGTGGAAAAACTTTCCACTCGGTGTCCTGAAAGGACACCATTGTTGCGGTTTTCTCAGAAGGTCAGTTTCATCCAGCATCAGCCATCAAGTGCGCTTACCAACAATCGAGTAGGAATGAATTCAATGATGCCAGCCGACCTCAGCTCACGAACAGCCACTCCGACCAATTCAGCTAGAGTCCCAGGTTCTTGCTTTCTGACAAGAAGAACAGGTGAACCGCTCATTCCGTTGTAGGAGGCCAGTTTCTCCGGCTCGTCAAGGCGCATCGCGTTGAGCATTGGTGCCGTTCCCTCGCCCACGAAGATGCCGCTTGCCATTAGTCGGCGTGGCTTCAATTTGCCATCCTGGTTCTCGTCTGGGTAGCGAATCTCATTGATCAGTTGGGGATAACCCGCAACTACGAGTTTGTCGCCGCACTTAGCGATGGACGAGGAGGAGGTCGCAAGATCATAAAAGTCTGATGTGTCGGGCCACGGGTCGCACGAAATCTCAATTACCGCAAAATCACAAGCCGATGCATGTGTCGATGACGAAGCAGCGCGGGCGCTCGTAAATCCGAAAGATAGTGGAGACTTGTCCATCATCCTCTGCGGAATCCATAGATTCTCTACCGTCGAGCGAATCTGATCTAGTTCAGGTCGTGGGTTCTGCCAAAGGCAATGCCGGGCAGTTACCACCCGCAGCCGATCACCGATACGAAGCAAGAAACAGGAGCCGGTTTGTCCGTAATCGAATCCTTCGATATTCGATTCAAGATAGAGGGGCCGGGAACAGTTGAGTATGTCCCCTAAAGTCGTGGTCATAAGAAACGGCCTATCGCCTCCATAATACGATTCTCGAAATTCGGGCAGAGCAGATCGGAATGTTCACCACTTCTCTTATGGCTCGGACTGTATCCGTTCGTGAGCGAGTCTTAGAGTGGGGAATATCACGAACGAGCAAACGCCAAGAGCGGCTGAATGTCGTTCTTGTCCGCGGCCCGTAGCGCGTCGATGTACCTACGCCGGAAGTCTCCGGCTCGCACAATGTCCGCGCTTCCCCATGTGAATACCGACCTGCCCAATCTCCGCACAACGACATCTGCCATGAGCCGAGCGTGGCGACCGTTGCCGTTAGCGAATGGGTGAATCCAAACGAGCTTATGGTGAAATCGGACAGCGAGTTCGTCCGGCTCGAAGGTCAGATGCTCTACCCAGTAGCGCGCATCGCCCAGCAAGGCCGGTAGCGCTTCACGAATCTGGTAGTGAGGAATCCCGATGTTCTTTTCCGTGGTCCGGTAGACTCCGGCCCACTTCCAGGTCTGGTCGAACATACGCAGGTGCAGTTCCCTCACGTAGGCTTCTGAGAACGGGTCCTGCCGATTCAGATTGCGCGGATCTAGTGCCCACGTAGCGGCTTCGAGAATGTTCTGGCGCTCCCACTCATTCAATTCTTCCTTCGTGGTGAGATCGGGGATGAGGTCGTCCTGCTCTTCGGGAGACAGCGGTGTATTGCCGTCTCCCGTAGTGAATAGAGTCATCGGGATGCGCGCTTTCTGACGAGGCGACGCGTCTCGGCTTCGACTGCTTCGTCGATTTTGCCGACCGCCTGGTTCTCAAGCGCCATCGAATGCTCGACGCCGAGGACGCGGTCTTTCGCTTCGGCGCGCGCGCGGCTTTCAATCAACTCCTGCATACTGCCTGCGCGCGGCACGAGGGCATAGACCAAATCGCAGTCAAGCGCATTGGCTGCGGCGCGCAGGCTCTTCAAGGTGATACGGTCTTCCGCCTCCCCCTTTTCGAGTTGCAGGGGAAGCTGGCGGCTCGTCCCCAACCTCCGTGCCAGTTCACCCGAGGAGATTCCGAGCGCCTGCCGGATCGAGCGTATCCATCCCTTCGACGGACGGGGAACCTCCCGCGCCGCGCGATATGGTTCCAGGGCACGGTCCAGTTGTTTCAAGCGGAGATTTCTGAACTCGCTACGCATGACAAGATAAATATAGTCACTAAGCTCAGAAATGACAAGGTATTAATTGTCGTCATCAACACGGATGACTAGCCATACCTTGTCGCAGCCGGAGCCGACTCCAGAAGCACGGCGTCAATCGCGGTTTGATTTATTACGCAATATGCGTAATAATATACGCGATATGCGTAAGGATTCCACTCTCGCAGCGCTGATCAGTCCGACGCGGCAAGGGGTCTTGACCACCCTGTTCCTTCGGCCTGACAAAGAATGGTATCTGAGCGAGCTGGCAGCTTCGCTCGGAACCGGCCCCTCGTCTCTGCAGCGGGAGGTGGATGCGCTCATTCGCGTCGGCATCCTGAAGAAGCGTGTGGATGGCCGTAGAAGCTACGTTCAGGCCAATGAAGACTCGCCGGTCTTTCCAGAGTTGCGCGGGCTGATCGAAAAGACCAGCGGCATCGTTCCCATGCTCCGAGACGCGGTCAAGCACACCAAGGGATTGAAGATTGCCTTTATCTATGGGTCGCTCGCCCGTAGCGAAGAGGGAGCCGAGAGCGACGTGGACGTGATGCTGCTGGGCACTGTAAGCACGATGGAGTTGAGTCCAAGGTTGCGGGCGGTGGAAACGGCTGTCGGGCGACAGGTCAACCCGACTGTTTTCTCTTTGGACGAGTTTGCAAAGAAGGTTACGGAGAAGAACCACTTTTTGCGGACGGTACTGAAAAATAAGAAAATAATGCTGGTAGGGACCGAGAATGAGTTGGAAAGCATTGCTCGCAGCGCGGAAGATTCACACGCACCAGTCGAGCAAACAGGAACTCGATGAGCTCCGTGCTGTCGTCAAGCGGGATCTGGCTGACGCAGCTCTTCCGGCGCTTTCAGAGGATCGCCGATTCGCAACTGCGTATAACGCGGCCTTGCAAGTAGCGAGAATGGCAACGGCCTGCGCGGGCTACCGTGTGGCCGCTGTTCCTGGGCATCATGCTCTCAGCTTTGAGTGCGCCGACCTCGCCCTTGGGAAACAAGCCCACAAGCTGGTGCTGTTCTTCGATGGATGCAGACGCAAGCGGAACGTGATCGACTACACCGGGGTACGAATTGCCACCGCCACCGAAGCGGCTGAACTTCTCCAACGTGCTGAGGAGTTCAGCACTCTCGTCGAGACGTGGATTAAGAGCACGCACCCTCACCTGAGCTAATCCACGGGTTGGACGCTACGCCAAATGTTCTGAGCTGGACAGCACTTCCACCTTGCCGAGAACCTTCAACTCCACAATTTCCGTGCTCTGCCGATGCCGACGCACATAGGCGATGACCTCTTCCAGACTGAGCGCCGCAAATAGCTCACTCGTGACCGTCGCCGCGCTACCATCTTCGGAGGTCCGCTCGCCCTTGAGTTCCAACAGAAGCGCTCTGTGCGGTTGACCCAATGATGAAACTACCTCGTGATCCTTGCTCTTTGCCATAACAGACTCCCTGGGGCGTAAAATCGCGGCGCCCGACTCCCCGACAGTGGCAAATCAGACGCCGCTACATGGCAGATCCACCCCTGGAACCGCCGAGCCGTACAAACAATGTGTCGCATAATACCTCTATTATGTGGTGCGGTAGTACCATAAGAGCCGGTGGCCAAAAGGGATCACATTCCTTCCCGGCGCACCGGCAAGACCCCACTTGGAGCGAAGGTGTTCTCCTACTACACCCAGGAAGAACGTCGGCTGCTGGAGAAGGCTGCGAAGCTGGAACGCCGCAGCCTCAGCAGTTTTGTCGCCCTCGCCGCCATTGAGCGGGCACAACGGATCATTGCCGGCAAGTAAGCGCCCCAACAGACGGCCACCACACTCCTAAACTCGTAATGCTACCATTATCTAGTGGTAGCTGCGCCTGCTCCCCGCTCAGATCAGTCGTAAAACAACGTGCGCATGGCATGAACTTGCCAGAGCGCGTGAGACTTGAGGTCTTCAATATCTCTCCCAGAGAGAGCCGTAAAGTGCGTACTAATATGGTTCAGCTCCTCGATGCGTGCATCCCCTCCCAATGCACTATGTATCTCCAGTACGCGCCCGAGGTCGACTCCAAGTTCCGAAAGGAGCGTTTCTATGGATGGCAGCGGTTCAGGCA
>JBAUZR010000358.1:0-2818 GCA_049585375.1 Acidobacteriaceae bacterium | reverse complement strand
CAGAAGCACGCAAAAGCAAAGATCCACGGATGGCTCTGGCCGGGCGCGCTGCCGTATTGCGCCAGAATGATGGCACCGATGAGAGAAAACGCCAGCGCAATCATGAAAGCTGACGTGACGGTGCGGGAGTGGCTGAATCGCGTCACTGCTCGATTCCATGGAGTCAGGAATGCGGATTTCCCCAATATTTCGACAGGGATTCGAGGCTTCAGTATAGGGGAAGCCCTGGGGGTTCCGACAGGAAAATCCACAGGGCATCCGCTAAACAATCCCACTTTGGTGTTACTTATGGCAGCGGAGCGCTGGGGATATCGAATTTGTAACAGTGACGGACTAAACCGTTACTGGGTCGAGAATACGGCTCCAGCGGCGCTCGCGCCGATCGGCGTACGCCTTCTTATGCCATGCATAGCCAGCGAGAAGCGGCAGAGCGAGAGTGGCCTCGCTGTAGACCATCTGCTCAAAGGTGGTGTCGACTTTGCCCCACGAGCTGGCCTCCTTGAGAGTGCTGGAGGAGAGGGCGCCGTCGCGGACATCGGCGACGGTGATCTGGATCGCGTACTTGTGCATCGGAGCTTCGTTGCCGAGGATGTCGGCCGCGACCACGATGTCCTGGGCGAAGTTGTTGGGCACGCCGCCGCCGATCATCAGCAGGCCGGTGGTCGGATTGGCGATCTTGAGCTGGGTTAGCTCGTAGAAATCCTTGGCGGAGTCGATGGAGACTTTGGGCTTATCCTGGCGCTTGTGCTGGTGGGCGACTAAGCCGAATCCGGCCGAGCAGTCGCTGAAGGCCGGGCAGAAGATGGGGACGTCTTTCTGATAGGCGGAGTAGACGATGGAGTCGGCACCGCCCTTTTCGGGGGTCTTGCCGTTGGCTTCAAGCCAGGCGCCCATGGCGCGGATAAATTCGCGGGAGCTGTGGGGGCGCGGCGGGAGGGAGTCGGCGACCTTCTCGGTGGTTTCGTCACAATGGCGGAGCTCTTCTTCATCGATCAACGTGTCGTAGATACGGTCGATCATGAGCTCGCGGAGCTCGCCATCCTGGGTGCCGGACTTGTAGAGCTCGTCGGCGATGTAGTGTTTGAAGCCCAGCGCCTCGAAGAAGTCCTGATCGACGATGTTGGCGCCGGTGGAGACGACGGCGTCGACCATGTTGTTCCGGATGAGGTCGACGAAGATCTGTTTGAGGCCGGCGGAGATCAGCGAGCCGGCGAGGCAAAGGATCACGCCGCAGTCCTGGTCGCGCAGCATGCGCTCGTAGATGGAGGCGGCTCGGGCGAGGTCACGGGAGCTATAGGCCATCGACTGCATGGCGTCGACGAGGGCGACAACGTTGTGTTGCCGGATGTCGATGTGGCGGATGGGGTGGGTCAGGAGCTCTTTTTTCGAAGCCATAACGATGTTCAGGATAGCAGGGGAGAACGCGGCTGGAGGTTGGGGAGAGATGAATTGAGGCGGGGTTAAAAAGCGGCTGCAGAAGGATGGGGCGGCGGTTCTGCCGATGTCCGAGGGCAATACACAGCGTTGGAAACGATCAGGGAAAGCTGATGTTCGTCGATGAGGTTCCTGTAGGCGAAGCGCGCCTGACGCCAGGCAGGAACAGCGATGAGACATTTGTGGATCGGGGTTTTGGTGGCGGCGGTGGGGTTTGGCTGCTGCGCGATGGCAGAGGACGAAGGGCCTGCGGCGGGGAAGAAGATTGCTGAGGAGGGCGCGGCGCGGGCCGCTCTGGAGCCAGGAGCAGGGTCGGCGGTGGAGCGCGCGCCGGTGGAGGCTGCTCCGGATCCTTGTCGTACGACGGAGACGGCGGCGAGCCCGAATCGTCCGAACTGGACGACCGGTACGGCGACGACGCAGTGCGGGGTGGTGGAGAGCGATTTTGGATGGCTGTGGCAGCCGATGGGAAGCGGGGTGGTGCAGGAGATGTTGCCGGCGAGCGTGCGCTACGGCGTGACGCCGCGTTTGCAGTTGCGCTGGGGACTCTCGCTGGGCATGACACAGAACGGTGGCGGGACGCCAGCGCTGAGCGGCGCCAGCGATCAATGGTTGAGCGGCATGTATCGATTTGTGGAGCAGGGGCCGAGAGCGCCGGCGCTGGCGTTCAGTTACGGGTTCAAGATTCCGACTGCGAATCCGCAGAAGGGATTTGGTTCGGGGTATGTGGATCATCAGCTGACGCTGATCGCCAGCCGCGATGTGCGGTGGATGCATTTCGACTTCAACGCGGTGGAGACTCTGGCAGGCTCGGCGGCAGGGTATGGAGGAGCGGCACAGTTCGGGTTGGCTTTGTCGGTGCCGGTGACGAAGAGGCTGACGGGGGTCGTGGAAAGCGATGGCGGCTCGCAGCCAGGAACGCCGGATCGTTTTGGGCAGGCGCTGGGTGGGGTGTCGTGGGTAGTGCGGCCGTCACTGGTGCTGGATGCCGGCTATACGCGCGCTTATACGGCAGGGAGTCCACGGCAGCAGTTCACGGCAGGCTTCACATATGCGCAGCGGCCGAAGAATCTGGTGAGGGCGAGTGGTTACGGGCTGGGGCGATTGCTGGGGAAGTGAGTTTTTTCGAACGAGGAGGCTTCGGGCGTTCAGTCGGGGAGAATCATGGCTTTGCCCGCAAGATCGCAGGCACGCCAGAGGTACCAGCTGGCGACCGAGCGCCAGGGACGCCACTTCTCCGCGCGCCGGGTGATTTGCTCCGCGGTCGCGAGCATGGTGGCGTCGAAGGGTTTCGTTTTAGGCAGGCGCAGAAACGTGAGAGCGAATCCTTTGCGCACCCCGTAATCGGTGACGGGGAGGACGTCGGGGCGGCCGAGGCGGAAGA
>JBAUZR010000357.1:0-5945 GCA_049585375.1 Acidobacteriaceae bacterium | reverse complement strand
GAGGTGCGGTCGCTTTCGCGCAAAAGCCTGTGCCCGCGCCCATGGAGATCAGCTCCGGCTGGCAACTGCAGGATGCGGCTAAAGTGCCACAGGCAGGAGCCACCGTTTCCGCGAAGGATTACCAGCCGCAGGGATGGATGGCGGCCACCGTGCCGGGCACCGTACTCACCAGCATGGTGAACGACGGTGTCTACCCTGAGCCGCTCTACGGGGAGAACGATCGTGAGAGCGTCATTCCGGAGAGCCTGAACAAGACCTCTTACTGGTATCGGGCGACGTTCACCGTCCCGAAGGATTACGCGCACCGCCAGGTGTGGGTGCATTTCGACGGCGCCAACTTCACCTCGGAAGTGTGGGTGAATGGCAGCCAGGTGGGAACGATCCAGGGCGCGTTCATCCGCGGCCGTTTCGATATCACGAAGTTCGTCAAGCCAGGCGAGACGGCGGTGCTGGCGGTGCGCGTCTCGCCGCAGCCGCACCCCGGCGTGCCGCACGAACACAACATCACCAACGGCGTAGGCAAAAACGGCGGCATTACGGCGATCGACGGGCCTACCTTCCTGTGCACGATTGGCTGGGACTGGCTTCAGGCCGTCCGCGATCGCGACACCGGCCTCTGGCGGAAGGTCTGGATCTCAGCGTCCGGTCCGGTATTGGTGGACGATCCGCTGGTGATCACCGATCTGCCGCTGCCGCGCACCGATACGGCTGACGTCACCGTAAAGGCTGCTATCGAAAATACGTCGGACAAACAGCAGACCGGCACGCTGGAAGGCAGCTTTGGCGATGTGCAGTTCTCGCAGAAGCTGACGCTACCGGCGAAGTCATCCCAGACCATCACCTTCGATCCGAAGACCACGCCTGCTCTGCATGTGCAGAATCCGAAGCTGTGGTGGCCGAACGGCTACGGCCCGCAGAACCTCTATACCCTGCACCTGCACTTTGTGGAGCACGGCAGGGATTCCGATGCGCACGACACTACCTTTGGCATTCGCAAGATCACCTATGGTGGTATGGACGCGCTGACCATCTCCGTCAATGGCGTGAAGGTGTTCATCCGCGGCGGCGACTGGGGCCTGGATGAAGCGATGAAGCGAATCCCCCGCGCGCGCCTCGACGCCGAGATTCACTATCACGCCCTCGCCCACATGAACATGATCCGCAACTGGGTGGGCCAGAGCACCAGCGAGGATTTCTACGAGCTCTGCGACAAGTACGGGATCCTCATCTGGGACGAGTTCTTCCAGCCCAATCCCAGCGATGGGCCCAATCCCGACGATCTGTCCGTCTATCTGGCCAACGTGCGGGACAAGATTCTGCGCTATCGCAATCATCCGTCGATCGCGCTGTGGTGTGCGCGCAATGAAGGCTATCCGCCGCCTGCGATCAACGCGGCGCTGGAGAAGATGATTCCGGAACTGGATCCGGCGCGGTTGTATCAGCCGAGTTCGACCGCCGGACGCGGCGTGATGTCGAGCGGGCCGTATTATTGGCGCGAACCGGAAGCCTTCTATGCGCCGGACGCGCCGTTCAAGACGGAGACGGGCAGCATGTCGGTTCCCACGCTCGAGTCGATTCACGGCATGATGCCGCAGAAGGACTGGGAGGTGATCGACGACGACTGGGCTGCGCACGACTTTGCCAAAGGCGCGCAGCACGGCAACACCTATCCTTATATATTGGCCGGTCGCTACGGTCGCATCGTCAACCTCGCTGACTTCGTCCGCAAGGCGCAGATGATGAACTGGGAGGCCTATCGCGCCATGTACGAGGGCCGCAACGCGTATCTCTTCGCGCCGGATACCGGCGTCATTACGTGGATGAGCAATCCCGCGCAGCCCAGTTTTGTCTGGCAGCTCTATCACTACGATCTGGAGCCGAACGCCTCGCTCTTCGCGGTGATGCACGCGTCGGAGATGGTGCACATCCAGATGGATGAAGCCAACCGGCATCTGCAGGTCATCAATAACAAGCCGGAGGCGCTCGCCGGATACACCGCGCATGTCGAGATCCTGAACATCGAAGGCGGTGCCGCCGGGCCTCCGATGCTCGCGAAAGATATCCCCGTGAGAGGACCGGCCGATACCGCCATCGATCTCGGTCCCACCCCGCTGCCCGAACACCTGCCGTGGCTCTACTTCGTGAAGCTCGAACTCCGCGACGCGCAGGGAGAGATCGTCTCGCGCAACCTCTACTGGAAGCCCGGCCCCGCCAATGGCCAGGACCGGACGCCGCTCGATTCACTCCCGGCGGTCACGCTGGACGGCACAATTACCCGCCACGATGAGGGCGACCGGCTGCGCCTGAGCGTGACGCTGAAGAATCCTGGCCCGGCGCTGGCTCTGATGGCGCATCTGCAGTTGCGGCGCAAGAGCACTGGCGAACGCATTCTCCCGGTGTTCTATTCCGATAACTACATCTGGCTGTCGCCGGGTGAGAGCCGCACCATCACCATCGATGCGGCCAAGTCGGATCTGAAGGGTGACATTCCGCTGGTGGTCCTCGATGGCTGGAACGTCGATGTGACGCCGGTGACGAATGCGGACTGCGCGCTCGCGCCCAATGTCGACGCGCAGGTAAGTCACTGGCCTGTGACCGGATTGCCGATGATTACCGCCGGGCTGGGTGAGAAGGAGATGCCCTAAAAGAGCGACGGCTGGGCGGGTTCCGATGGCTGTTCCGGGATCGGCTCGAGCAGCGCGGGCTCGTTGTTGCGTACGTTGCCGACTGCGGTGCTGATCTTCCAGCCGCGCATACGGGCGGCATCGAGAGGCCGCAGCAGATCCACCGGCGGTCGCTCAGCATCGCTCGGGTGCAGCCAGCGGTCGTAATCCCGCGGCTCCAGGATCACGGGCATGCGGTTGTGTGCCGGAGCAGTCAGCTCGTTGGCTTCCGTCGTCACTATGGAGAAGGTCTCGATCTCCTCGCGTCGATCGTGGCCGCGCCAGCGCTCCCACAGCCCGGCGAAGGCGAGCGGTTCGCCGCTGGCCAGAACATAAGCCCAGGGCTGTTTGGATTTCGCGTCCAGCTTCTGCCACTCGTAAAAACCGTCCGCCGGTACCAGGCAGCGGCGCCGGAGAAAAGGCTCGCGCCAGATCGGTTTCTTCAGCAGGCTCTCCGCCTGCGCGTTGATGGTGCTCAGGCCCAGCGTCTTCGGATCGTCGCACCAGGAGGGAATCAGCCCCCAGCGCATCACTCGCAAGGCGCGCTCGGCAGTGTCGCGATCCTCGACGACCACCGGCTGCATGGTCTGAGGCGCCGCGTTGTAGTCCGGCAGAATCTCAAATGAGGGCGGGATGCCGATGCGGAAGGCCTCCGCAATGCGCTGCTTGTCCGATCGTCGATAGTAGCGGCCACACATTAAGGAAGGGTCCCGCGCCGGGTGAAAGGCTCGCGTTCATCGTAAATGGCAGAGCCCGCGCTCGACAGTCGCCTGCATCCTGCCCCGGCGGCCGGCAGTAAGGACAGCATCGTACAATGAGCGCAGTTCCTTGGCCCTCAACCGCGGAGGGATGTGTGAGCGGTTGAAACAGGCGGTCTTGAAAACCGCTGTGCCCGCAAGGGTACCGGGGGTTCGAATCCCTCTCCCTCCGCCAGTTGTTCAGAATCAATGACTTGGGTGCTGTGTTACACGCTGTGTGACACATTCTGGCACCTGATCTCCCGAGATAAGCGAAGTCCACCGCTCCCTGCGGGTATTAACTCCCGGGGAGAAACTTCGTGCGCACGCTCAGAATCGCGCTCTACATCCGCGTTCGGCTCGCGACGGGGCGCTACGCCTACGCCAAACCGGCGTGGAACAAAAATCGGACGCTCCGGCAGGGCTACGCGATGGTGGCCGGAAAACCGGAATACCATCCGGAGGGCGGTCTACTACCTGCGCTTTTTGCGCGGAAAGAAGCGCACCTGGAGTTCGGTTGGCCCAGATGCCGACCGAGCGCTCTCAGCTTTCCAGAACAAGCAGCACGATCTGGCTGCGGTCAGCCTCGGCCGCTCCGCTCCGGAGCTCATCGCGGATGACTGCTCTTGTGCTCCTGCTGTCGAATGAGGAGAATTCTTATGTTCACATCTACATTTCTGGTCCTTCCGCTTGATGCTCGAATCCGAAACAACGCTTGATGAAGTGGCATAAACTGAACGGCTCACGACGTGGTATGCTCGTCCCGGTCAGCCTATGTCAGAGCGGTCCGAGCGGCAGTCAAATCGAATCAAATCCATAATTTCCGAACTACAGCGCACCGGCTCTGTGAGCATCAACGAGCTCTGCCAGCGGTTTGACGCCTCCGTGGCGACGATCCGGCGGGATCTGCAACAGCTTGAGGAGCAGGGTCTGTTGCGTCGTACCCACGGCGGAGCTGTCTCGATCGAGCCGCTCTTCTATGAAGCATTCCGGAAAGATGCTGCTTACGTTGACCTTGTCGGGCGATACCCTGAAGAGAAACGTCGAATCGGACAAGCTGCCGCCGAACTGGTTCAGCAGGGGAATTCAATCTCACTCACACCGGGAACGACGACCACCGAAGTGATCCGATGCCTGCGCCATCTTGGCGGCATCAAGATTGTCACCAATACCGTCAATTTCGCCATGGAACTCTCGAAGCGTAAGGATATCGAGGTCTTCGTGACCGGCGGCTATCTTCGCGGAGACTGGTTCTCCCTTGTCGGTCTCACGGCGGTCGAGAGTTTGCAACAGGCATTTGTCGATATAGCATTTCTTGGTGCAAACGGCATCGATGCCAGCGCAGGCCTGACCTGTCATAGCCCGGATGAGGCGGCGGTAAACCGCGTCATGGTCGCGCAATCGAAAAAGAGAGTCGCGGTTGTCGACCACAGCAAATTTGGAATCATCGCCGACTGGAGGATGTGCGGAATCGAGGATTGTTCGCTCATCATCACGGACAAAGGCGCCACCAAAGAAATGGTCGCCCCTTATATCGCTCGTGGTATCGAGGTTCGCCGGGTTTAGAAGCTTAGGGTCGGAAGCCGGCCCACACATGCTGCATCCGCGCAGGGTCGGATACCCACATCACCGACTCCGGATCTGCGACGAACTGGTCGTAGATGCTGCGGTCCTGACGCAGTCGGAGCTCAGGATAAGCCCGCGCCGGATGAACCTCGAGCTCGCCGCGTTTGTATCTCGGATTGGGAAGCCACTCAATGCTGTTTTCAGGTGTGAGGAGCGGGAACCAGGCGAGGCCTCCATGCCGGCGCACACCGTCGTAGACGAAGCTGTACTGGCGGTCGCACCAGGCGGCGAACACCATCCGGCGGGTCGGATCCGCGTTGATCACGCAGTGCGCCCACGAGGGCGGAACGACCACCTTGTCGCCGGCTTCCGCCGTGACTGCAACGCATGGGCCTGGATCGTCCTCTGCTGTGGATTGCGCGTAGATGATGGCGCGGCCTTCGGTAATCTCAAATAGTTCCGGAGGTGACCAGCCGCTGTGGGGAGCGATCGCGTGCACGTGACCCTGGCTGCGGGTGGGTTCGTCGCCGAGCCTGCCCGCGGCATAGGCCACGACGCCGTAGAGGAGCATGCGCTTACGCAGAAGCGGCAGGTCCCGTTCGCGAGCGATATCCATGGCGATGCCATAGACAGGATCCGGGCCGGTGCAATGCGGATCCAGCAGACTGGGGCGGATCGCATCGAGACGACGTTTCTCCGAGACGGGCCCGATGATCCCCGGTCCGTACACAAAGTCCAGTTCGTCGGGTCTCACTGAAACCTGCAGCACATCCACTGGCGTCATTGCGCAGTTCCTCGAACGAAAGCTTTCATGGTGGCGAGCGGCGTTGCGGAGGGTCGCTCCGGGCGAAGGGTATAGGCACCCACTCGCGCCGGTACGACGAATGTTTCTCCGTAGTGGACGGTGAAGGGCTCGAATGCGCCGGATGGACTCTCGACGATGGCAGCATCGCCTTCGACCAGATTCAGAACGTTGACC
>JBAUZR010000356.1:0-2409 GCA_049585375.1 Acidobacteriaceae bacterium | reverse complement strand
CGTCTGGACAATGTTGTTCTCCAGAATCGACGCCCGCCCCAGCGCCCGCAGCACGCTGATCGACAGCACCGCAATCGGAATCGACGCCGCCACCGTCAGCCCCGCCTCGATACCGACGTAGACCGTCACCCCGCCAAAAATCAGCCCAAAAATGCACCCCAGAAAAATGGCGCGAAACGTCAGCTCCGGCCGCGTCTCATTCGCCGGAACGTAAGGCTGAAAACTCGCTGCGCTGGATGGCTTGATGTCTGGTGTGGTCGACAAGACGGAACCTCCGGATGCTTTCGGGGAAGCCTGAGTCTATCAGTGAATCCTGTCCGCTCGCGAGATACCGGACGAGTGTTCCCCCTGTGCTCTCCGTGTTCTCTGTGGTGAATCGTTCTCACCATCCGAGGCCACTCTCCGCCGCGTTCCTTTTCCCTGCAACCCGCACCCTGTACCCTGTCTCATGCGCAAGCTCCTTGCCTACGGAGCCATCTATATCCTCTGGGGCGGTTCCTTCCTCGCCATCCGCGAGATCGTCCTCACCGCCGCCGTCCCGCCCTTCTTTGCAGCCGCCGTCCGCTTTCTCCTTGCCGGCCTCGCACTGCTCCTCTGGAGCCGCCTCACCGGCCCCCTCCAGATCAACGCCCGCCAGTTCCTCTCCGCCACCGCTCTCGGCCTCATCATGTTTGCCTGCGACTACGCCAGCCTCTTCTGGGGCGAAACCCGTGTCGCCTCCGGCCTCGCCGCTGTCATCTTCGCCATGATTCCCGTCTGGATATTCGCCGGCGAACTCCTCCTCCGCACCCAGCGCGCTACCCCGCTCGCCACCGGCGGCGTTGCCCTTGGATTCGCCGGAGTCATCCTGCTCTCCCTGCGTTCCGGCTCCGGCCCTGCAGCCAGCTCCACCCTCGCCGTCCTCGCCATGCTCGGTGGCACCCTCTGCTGGTCCATTGGAACCCTCTGGTCCCGCCACCTGTCGTTGCCGCGACCCAACCGCGCCAACGCCGGTCTCCAGATGTTCACCGGCGGCTTCTTCCTCTTCCTCGCCGCCGCAGCAACCGGTGAATTCCACCGTCTCCCGCCCACACCCGTCCTCTTCAGCCCCCGCGTGCTCGTCAGCCTCGGCTACCTCATCATCGCGGCGTCCATCGTCAGCTATACCGCTTACGTCTGGCTCCTCACCCACGACTCCCCAACACGCGTTTCCAGCTACGCCTACATCAATCCCGTTTTCGCCTTGTTTCTGGGAGCCACCCTCGCCGGCGAACGCCTCACCCCGCTCCAGATCGCAGGAGCCGTCCTCGTCCTCGCCGGCGTCCTCGCAACTCTCATGGGCAAACAAAAGGCTGCGGCACCCTCGCCGCAGCCCTCGTTCCACGCTATCCGCTAAACGCTATACGCTCTGTAATTCCTAATCTCTATTCCCTGCACCCAGCTTCTACGCGTAGATCCCCCGCTGCTTAATCGTGTTCGCCACCCGGTCAATCGCCAGCATGTACGCCGCGATCCGGTTGTTCACCGCATGCGCTTCCGCATACCGCGTCACGTCGTCGAAGCTCTCCACCAGGATCGCCTCCATCCGCTCGTTCACTTCCGACTCTTTCCAGAAGTAGCCCTGCCGATCCTGCACCCACTCGAAGTACGATGCCGTCACCCCGCCTGAATTCGCCAGAATGTCCGGGATGATGAAGATCTTCTTGTCGGCCAGGATCTCATCGGCCACCGCTGTCGTCGGCCCGTTCGCGCCCTCGCACACAATGCGCGCCTTAATGCGCTCCGCATTGCGGCTGGTGATCACGTTCTCCGTCGCTGCCGGAATCAGAATCTCGCAGTCCGCCGTCAGCAGATCCGCCGTCGGCATCGGCTCCGCCCCGCGGAATCCCAGTACCGTCCCCTGCCGCAGCTTGTGTTCGATCAAACTGTCGATCTCGATCCCGTTCGGGTTATACAGTCCGCCATCCCACTCCCCGATCCCGATGATTTTGTAGCCGCGCTCCTGCATCAGCCGCGCCGCATTCGAGCCCACGTTGCCAAAGCCCTGAACAATCACCCGGCACCCGTCACGCAGCAGTCCGAGATACTTCATAGCCTCGTCGCAGACCAGGGCAATCCCGCGCCCGGTCGCTTCCCGCCGCCCCCGCGATCCGCCAATGGACAACGGCTTCCCGGTCACCACCGAGGTCACGGTCTGCCGCATGTGCATCGAGTAGGTATCCATGATCCACGCCATGGTCTGCTCGTTCGTGTTCACATCCGGCGCCGGCACGTCCTTCTCCGGCCCCAGGAACTCGATGATCTCCGCCGTGTACCGCCGTGTCATCCGCTCCAGCTCGCCCTGCGACATCTTCTTCGGATCGCAAATCACGCCGCCTTTGGCGCCGCCAAAGGGAATATTCACCACCGCGCACTTCCACGTCATCCAGC
>JBAUZR010000355.1:0-8169 GCA_049585375.1 Acidobacteriaceae bacterium | reverse complement strand
CTGCAGGGTCTGCAACGGGCTGGGGGTCAAAAGAGGCATCCGGACTTTGCGAAGATATTTCAGAAGGGAAAAATTGCGACCAAAAGTTCTGGTTACCACGTCTAACTAACAGAGCTTTCGGCATCATTTTCTCCCCCAGGCTGCTACGGGCCTTCGTGGTTCAGCGGTTTTTCTGTGATCGAAAGCGGTCGGACATTTTAATAGTTGAGAGCAAGGAGACTACGCCATGCGTTCCGAACTTATTTTTGGTGCGCTCACGCATGTGAGCAATCGGTACCAGCTTTGCCAGCTGGCTTCGAAGGCAACACGCAAGCTGCACAAGCCCAACACGCGGCTGCAGGATACAATGAATGACGTGCTGGTCCGCTTCCGGGAGTCGAGCCCGGCAGCGGCCGCCGCCGCGTCTCGCAGCGAGACGATGACTCTGCCGCAAACCCACCGCCGCGCCGCCTAGCAGGATTCCGGACCGCGCGGGCCTCCCGCCCGGTCCTCTTCACAGTCAGGAAAGATCCGCCCCGCACTCCCCGTTGCACCCTTCCCAATACAACATCCCCTCCCTCAAAAATTCACCGCAGGTGATTCATGACAATCGCAGAACTGAAAGAAAAGAACATCACAGAGCTGAGCCGCATCGCGCGCACGCTGGAGATCCCCGGCGCCAGCGGACTCCGCAAGCAGGACCTTATTTTCAAAATTCTCCAGGCGCAAAGCGAAAAAGAAGGACACATCTTTGCCGAAGGCGTTCTTGAAATTCTTCCTGACGGCTATGGCTTTCTTCGCTCTCCGGACTACAACTATCTGCCCGGGCCCGACGACATCTACGTATCGCCCTCGCAGATTCGCAAGTTCGATCTGAAGACCGGGGATACGATCAGCGGCAACGTGCGGCCGCCGCATGAAGGCGAGAAATATTTCGCCCTGGTGAAGATTGAGGCGATCAACTTTGAGTCGCCGGAAGAGACCCGCAACAAGATTCTGTTCGACAATCTGACGCCGCTGTATCCGCAGGAGCGGGTCAAGATGGAGACGGTTCGCGAGAACATCAGCGGGCGGGTGATGGATCTGCTGACGCCAATCGGCAAGGGCCAGCGCGGCCTGATTGTTGCGCCGCCGCGGACCGGCAAGACCATGCTGCTGCAGGCGATCGCCAATTCCGTCACGACAAATCATCCGGAAGTGGTGCTGATCGTGCTGCTGATCGACGAGCGCCCCGAAGAAGTCACCGACATGCAGCGCTCGGTGAAGGGCGAAGTGATCAGCTCGACCTTCGACGAGCCGGCCGCGCGCCACGTACAGGTGGCGGAAATGGTGATTGAAAAGGCCAAGCGGCTGGTGGAGCACAAGCGCGATGTGGTGATTCTGCTGGATTCGATCACGCGTCTGGCGCGCGCCTACAACACCATCGTGCCGCCGTCAGGCAAGGTGCTCTCGGGTGGCGTGGATTCCAACGCTCTGCAGCGGCCGAAGCGCTTCTTTGGCGCGGCCCGCAATATCGAAGAAGGCGGTTCGCTGACCATCATCGCCACGGCGCTGGTGGATACGGGCTCGCGCATGGACGAGGTCATCTTCGAAGAGTTCAAGGGCACCGGCAACATGGAAATCATTCTTGACCGGAAGCTGGTGGACAAGCGTGTTTTCCCGGCCATCGACATTCAGCGCTCCGGAACCCGCAAGGAGGAGCTGCTGATTCCGAAGGACGAGCTGCAGCGGACCTGGGTACTGCGCAAGGTGCTCAATCCGCTGTCGCCGGTGGAAGCCATGGAGCTGCTGGTCAGCCGGCTGGAAAAGGTGCGTAATAACGCGGAGTTCCTGCTGAACATGAACTCGCTGTAGGGCGGCGAATCAACACAATGAGAAAGGCCCGCGAAAACCTCGCGGGCCTTTTCTTTTGCCTCGGGATCAGTACGCCTGCAGGGGCTCGATCGGCAGCCGAATTTCGAAGCAGGTGCTGCCCGGCTCCGACTTCACGTGAATATAGCCGCGGTGCTGGCGAATGGTGCGCTGGGCGGTGTCGAGGCCGAGGCCCAGGCCGCTGCCCGGCGCCTTGGTCGTAAAGAACGGCTCGAAGATGCGCGCCTGGATCTCCGGGGGAATACCGGGGCCGTCGTCCCAGATTTCCGTGACCAGGAATTCGCCGGAGAGGTGGACGCTCAGGGTGAGCTTTCCGCGATTCTGCATGGCGTCGAGGGCGTTCTCCAGCAGCGCCATCCATACCTGGTTCAACTCTCTCGCGTAGGCAGCAATGCGCGGCAGGTTGGGCTCGTAGCGGCGTTCGATCTGGACCTTCTCCATGCGCGACTGGAGCATGGTGAGGGTGGTATCCAGAGACTGCGGAATGTCGACCTGCTGGATGGGGGCCTGATCCATCCACGAGTAGTCCTTGACTGCGCCGATCAGGTCGAAGATGCGGGTAGTCGCGTCGAGCATGGCGCGGGCCATCCGCTCGGTGCGTGCCGAGGAGGCGAACTGCGACAGGACGATTTCAAGATGCTCGCCGCCCAGAAGGTCTGACAGCTCATTGAGGTTGTCAGCCGTGATGCCGAGTTCGGCCAGATCCGGCACAATTTGCCAGCTATTGCCGACGTTGTGTTCGCGCAGCCAGCCCTGGAGCTGGTCTTCGCGCTGCGCCTGGGTGACCAAATCCGCCGGGCGCGCCAGCGCCTGCTCTTCCATGCGATTGCGCCAGGCGCGAATGCGCTCCAGATGGGCATCGTCGAGGCAGAGACTGCCCAGCGTGAACTTCTGATGGCCGTAGGTCTGGAGCTCCTCAATGAGCCCGGAGGCCGCGCGCTGGGCCGCCGAAGCGGGATTGTTCAACTCGTGCGCGAGGTTGCCGGCCAGTTTGCCCAGCGCGTTCAGCTTTTCGGCCTGCTGTTCGAGGCGGGTCATCTCGCGGACGCGGTCGAGCAGGACCGACACGCAGCGCTGTCCCATGGAGGGAATGGCAGCCAGCATCGCGGGGAACATGGCGCGGTCGATCTGCAGTCCCCAGACATCGGAGGCGGCGAAGCCGTAACCACCAAAGGTCTTCATGCGGGAGAAGGGCAGCAGCCCGGTGATCTGCCCAGCCCGGCCGATAAACAGGCCTGCTCCGCCCTGCTGGCGACGAAAGTGGACCTCGCCGTGGAGCAGAAAATACATTTTTGTGGCGGGCTCGCCTTCCCGGAAAATTTGCCCGCCTGTCACATACCAGACCTCTTCGCAGTGAGTGGCAAGCCACTCCAGTTCGGGGTCGGAGAGCCCGTGCAGGGCCGTGACACGACGCAGGGCCTCGACAATCTCAGGCACCGGGGTGGGCGCCGAGGCGACGGCTGCGGGAGCCGGGGATGTTGCGACATCCATGGGGAACCCCCTGCCAGGATAGTATCTGAACGGCTCCGCCACGGCCTGTGCATGGCAGCGAATGGCGGAGGATGAGGATTGGACGGCGGGGGAAGACGGGCGGTACGTCCTCCCCGAGATTTTTTTACCTAAGCGTTCACGGGCTCTTTCTGGCCTGCCGGCTGCGGCGTTCCGTCTTTTACCTCGACCGGATCGAGGAAGGGCATGGCCGCGCGCAACTCCGCGCCGACCTTTTCCACCTGCAAACCGGCCTCGTTCTTCCGCATTTCGGTGAAATTCTTCCGGCCGGTCTTGTTCTCCTCGATCCACTTTTTGGCAAACGTACCGTTCTGGATCTCGGTGAGCAGCTTCTTCATCTCGGCGCGCGTGGCGTCGGTAACGATGCGCGGTCCGGCGGTGTAATCGCCATACTCGGCGGTGTCGGAGATAGAGTAGCGCATGTAGGCGAGGCCACCGCGATACATGAGGTCGACGATCAGCTTGAGCTCGTGCAGGCACTCAAAATAGGCGATCTCGGGCTGGTAGCCGGCATCGACCAGGGTCTGGAAGCCGGCCTTGACCAGGGCCGAAGTGCCGCCGCACAGCACCGCCTGTTCGCCGAAGAGGTCGGTTTCCGTCTCTTCCGCAAAAGTGGTTTCAAGCACGCCGCCGCGGGTGCCCCCGATGGCCTTGGCGTAGGACAGCGCCAGCTCTTTCGCGTGGCCCGACGGGTTTTGCTGCACTGCGATGAGGCACGGCACGCCTCCGCCTTCGATGAAGACTTCGCGCACGCGGTGGCCAGGGCCTTTCGGCGCCACCATGGATACATCAATCTCCGCGGGAGGCACAATCGCGCCGAAGCGGATGTTGAAACCGTGCCCGAACATGATGGTCTTGCCCTTTTTCATGTGCTGGGCAATTTCTTTCGCGTAGGTATCGCCCTGGGAGTGATCCGGGGTGAGGATCATGATGACGTCGGCCCAGGCCGCGGCATCGCTCACGGAGCTCACCTGCAGTCCCGCCTTCTTCGCCTTGTCCACGGATTTGCTGGTTGAGGGCAGACCGACCCGGACATCGACGCCCGAATCTTTGAGGTTGAGGGCGTGGGCGTGCCCCTGCGAGCCGTAGCCGATGACGGCTACCCTCTTCTGCTGGATAAGCGACAGGTCGGCGTCATGATCGTGATAGGTCTTTGCCATTGGATTTCCTTTTTAGATTTCAGTGTAGCGAACGGGAGTCGCCAGTCTTAGAACCCTGCTTCTTCCGCCATCAGTACATCTGTTTCGCTGGTTTCTTCGGGGTGGATTTCCTCCGAAGTTTCGAGCCCTGGCACGCGCATCGCTTCCAGGACTTTGCTCGTATGCTGTCCACGGCGCATGACCATGCGGCCGGTGCGCGAGATTTCGAGGATGCGGTCGCCGTTCTCATTCAGCACCTGGATGAGGCCTTCGATCTTGCTCTCCACGCCGGTGATCTCAATCATCAGGGACTCCGGAGCCAGATCGACGATGCGGGCGCGAAAGACCTCGGCCAGCTCGAAGACCTGGGAGCGTGTTTGTGGAGTGGCCGCCACCTTAATGAGGGCCAGCTCTCGTGCCACATGCGACAGCTGGCTGATGTCGTCCACCTGCAGCACATTTTCCAGTTTATAGAGACTGGCGGCGATACGGTGGCTGGCGGTTGGCGAGGCATCGCAGACAATCGTCATGCGCGAGACACCCGGCTTCTCCGAGTGGCCGACGGTGAGAGAAACGATGTTGATGTTGAGCCGGCGAAACAGCGACGCGACCCGCGTCAGCACGCCTGGCTTGTCTTCGACGAGTGCGACAAAAGTGTGCAGCATAAACACCTCAGCGATCAAACGGTCAGCGATGAAGAGGTCAGGACAAAGACGGTCAGCAGCGTGGGCAGCCTTCTTACTTGTCGCTGGCTGTTTCCACCAGCGGGTTCTGATTGGGCCGGCGGATCATCTCATGCAGCGCCGATCCGGCGGCGATCATCGGGTAGACCGAATCTTCTTTCTCGACCAGGAAGTTGATGAGGAACGGTCCCCTGTGTCCGCGCGCCTGGTTCACGGCGGGCAACACCTCGGAGCGCTGCTTCACGGTGCGTCCCGCGATGCCATGCGCCTCGGCGAGTTTCACGAAGTCCGGACTGCGCAGCGGCGATGACTGATAGTTCTTCTCGTAGAAGAATTCCTGCCACTGGCGCACCATACCCAGATAGCCGTTGTTGACCACGGCGATATTCAGATCCAGCTCCTCCTGTGCGGCGGTGCACAACTCGGCCGCCGTCATCTGGAAGCCGCCATCGCCGGCGATGACCCAGACTTCCTTGTCGGGGCAGGCGATTTTAGCGCCGATCGCGGCGGGCAGCGCAAAGCCCATCGTCCCGAGACCGCCGGAGGTGATGAGCGTACGCGGTTCATCGTGCTTGTAGTACTGCGCTTCCCACATCTGGTGCTGGCCGACGTCGGTGACGACGATGGCCTTGCCTTCGGTGGCGCGCCACAGATCGTGGATCACGTGGGCCGCGTAGAGATGACCGCTGTCCGGCAGGTTCTTAATGTCGCGCACCGCACATTCGCCCTTGCTCGCTTCGATCTCCTTTACCCATGCGCTTTCGCTCTTCGCGTCGCGTGGGGCCAGATGGGGCAGCAGCGCTTCCAGCACTTCCTTGAGATCGCCGATCAGCGCAACGTCGACCCTGACGTTCTTGTTGATCTCGGCCGGATCGACTTCGATGTGGATCTTTTTCGCGTTCGGCGCATAAGTCGCCAGCGTTCCCGTCACGCGATCGTCGAAGCGCATGCCACAGGCGATCAGGAGATCCGACTGCTGGATAGCGTGGTTGACCCAGGCCTCGCCATGCATGCCCATCATGCCGAGCGAGAGCGGGTGCGAGGCGGGAAAGCCCCCGAGACCCAGCAGCGTGGAAGCCACCGGAATGCGCATCCGCTCGGCCAGCGTGCGCACCTGCGCCCCCGCGCCCGACTGCAGGATGCCGTGCCCGGCGAGGATCACGGGCTTCTTTGCATTGCGAATCAGCTCCGCCGCCTGCAGGATGGACGCTGATTCCGTCTTCAGCATGGGGTGCGGGCGATGCGGCCTGGGAGCAGCGGCCTGGAAATCGAACTCCGCCAAACCTTGCTGCGCGTCCTTCGTAATATCGACGAGCACAGGGCCCGGCCGGCCGGACTTCGCGACGAGGAAGGCCTCGCGGATGGTCTTCGCCACGTCTTCCGCGCGCGTGACCACGTAGTTGTGCTTGGTGACAGGCAGGGTGATGCCGGTGATGTCCACTTCCTGAAATGCATCGGTGCCCAGCACTTTGCTGGAGACCTGGCCGGTGATGCAGACGATCGGGACGGAGTCGAGCATGGCCGTCGCGATGCCGGTGACCAGATTCGTGGCTCCCGGGCCCGAGGTGGCAATCGCCACCCCAACTTTGCCGGAAGCGCGCGCGTACCCGTCCGCCATATGCGCGGCACCCTGCTCATGGCGCACGAGCACATGCCGGATTGGAAATTTCTTCAGCGCGTCGTAGGCGGGCAGAATGGCTCCGCCCGGGTAGCCAAAGACTACGCCCACGCCTTCACCTTCCAGGGTGGCCCACAGAATCTCCGATCCGGTGAGCTTCGTGGATGTGAGCGTTTGCGTGGATCCCTTCGTCTCAGCCGCGCTGGTCTGCGATGAATGTTTCTTTACCGTTCCCATGTTTTGCTCCTCTTCCTGTTGCACGCCCTGGGAAAAGCGTGCGTAAACAGACTCTTCTGAACTTCAAACTCTGTTAGCGGGTCACTGCTCCCTGGGACGCCGATGAAACCGAGTCGGCGTATTTGCGGAAGACGCCGCGAACAAAACGTGGCTCGGGTTTCTTCCAGGTGGCCATGCGCGCCGAGAGCTCCGCATCGGAGATCTCGACCGACAGCCTGCGGTTAGGGATATCGAAATGAATGGTGTCGCCTTCGCGAACAGCGGCAATAGGCCCGCCCACAGCGGCTTCGGGAGCGACGTGGCCGGCCATCAGGCCGCGGGTTGCACCGGAGAAGCGTCCGTCGGTGAGGAGAGCGACCGTGTCGGTTAGTTCGGGAATGCCGGCCACGGCTGCGGTGACGGCGAGCATCTCGCGCATGCCGGGGCCACCCTTCGGACCTTCGTAACGGATCACCATGACATCGCCTGGTTTGATCTGTCCGGATTCGACGGCGTGAAAGGCGGCGTCTTCCGTATCGAATACGCGCGCGGGACCGCGATGCTCGAGGCGCTTGTGTCCGGCGACTTTGATCACGCAGCCTTCGGGCGCGAGATTGCCTTTGAGGATCACCAGACCGCCCGTCGGCTTGAGCGCCTTGTCGACGGTGTGAATCACGTCCTGGCCGGGCGTTTCCTGCGCGTGCGCGGCTTCTTCAGCGAGGGTTCTGCCCGACGCATTGAGACCGGAACCATCGATCAGGCCCGCTTCAATGAGGCGCTTCGCGAGCAGACGGCTGCCGCCTGCGGCCTGATAATCGACGGCGACATACCTGCCCCCGGGCTTGAGATCGCAGAGGAGCGGCGTGCGGTTGCTGATGCGGTCGAAGTCATCGACGGTGAGCGGGATGCCTGCCTCGTTGGCGATTGCGAGGAAATGCAGGACGGCGTTGGTGGATCCGCCTGAGGCCGCGACGCTGGCAATGGCGTTCTCGATGGCCTTTGGCGTGATGATCTGGCTGGGCTTCAGTCCGCGACGGACGAGTTCCATCACCAGGCGGCCGGCTTCGCGCGAAGCCTCCAGCTTTTCTTCGAGGAAGGCGGGGACGCCGGATAATCCGATGGGCGAGATGCCGAGAAATTCGCAGGCCATGGC
>JBAUZR010000354.1:0-4479 GCA_049585375.1 Acidobacteriaceae bacterium | reverse complement strand
CGGTACACGTCCAATCAGCACCGAATGCTGTGACGGCCGCTCCGACCCCTCAGTCTCCAACTCTCACAAATCAAACACTCGCTAGACCGGCTCCTCAGCCGAGTTCGGCCCAGAAACCTTCAAGTTCAACCCACTGATGCTGGGTGTAGAATCGGAGAAAATCCCATCGTGCACGAAGGAGCGGTTCCGCATGTCGGATTACAGGGTTACGAGTGAAAGCCAATTTGTGAAAGTTCCCACTGCCGATGATTTGCAGCGGGGTGCACATCTGAAAATTCCGGCTCCGGAGCCACCGACTACCCAATCTCCTTCCACGCCTCAGCCCTCCAACGATTCGCGAGGAAATAAGTGAGCAACGAATCCGATAAGGAATCAGAAAGCATACCAACCACGCGCATGCGGATCGGGGATGGAGCCCACCTGAAGATTCCGGGCATTGTGCCGTCACCTAATGACGTTAATGGCGGCGCTTACCCAAAGGTGCCGCCTCCCACGCCAACTGGTGAAGACAAGCCGAAAACATAGAGGGATACGGTCGTGACCAAAGTCATTGAGCCAAAAAGCAACAAAGGAAAAGGCAGTCCGATAGTGGCGATGGATGGCAGGTATGTGAAACTACCGGCTCCTCTGTCAGCTCCCCCACCGCCGCCGAATCAAGGCAAGCCGAAGAAGTAGCAGGGTCATTAAAGTGGGGCGCGGGTACGTCTACGCGGCTGACCTCTCCCGCGTCTTCTCCTTCACAAAAACAGCAATCTGTCGAGTGCATGGACCGCACTTGTGTGCGTGTTCCGTGACGGCATCAATGTCCGGATTGTTCTTGAGCCCCCCGAACACGGCTCTGCGCAAGGCTGACTCACCTGGGCAGCCCACGCGATCTGGATTCGGATACGCCCGGATGATTCCAATGCGGAGTTCGTCCAAGAATACGTCCTCCTCCTCTTCCGTGCCCATCCAAGAGGTGTCGATTGAAAGCGCAATTTCCTTCAATGCATCCTCGCGGCCTCGAAGGCGCTCAAGCCGTCCCTCAAGCCACTCACCCGGTAAGGGCTCACTCATGATGATCAACTTTGCAAACCGCATGAGCTCGTCATCCGTATAACCCACCGTAGCCTTCCGTACGCGGGCAACCGCGAAATCGATGGCGTCCGGGTTGGCCATCAAACCGATCAGAGCTTTCAAATAGGTGTGTCGATCTTCACGCTGATCGTCAGGCGTTCTGCCTAATCGTGCCATGCTAGCCTCTCCGGTGGCCGTTTCCCGACGCCCGCACCATCACGGGGCCTGGCGGCCACTGATAATCCTGGTACTCCAATTCTTCGGGCATGAGATTGAAGATTGAACCGGCCGTGAGCCTCTCCATGACGAAATCGAGTACGCTCAGGCCGAGCGTTGCGAAGCGGAGGCGAATGGGACCAAGCGAATCAAGCCTGGCCCCATAAAACTCAGACTTCCGATTAGCCCAGTACATCGGACAGCTCCTCTGCCGCGCTGATTGACGGAATCGACGAGGAGCCTGCGTTCGGTGCACTTCGTACCTCGCCTATCGGAACGAATTGGCGATTCGCGTAAATCAGGTGGCGCCCATGCTCCCTGTGCCATCGCGACAGCGACGGAGCGCAGCGCTCCGCCTCGGCAATCTGCCGCCAGCCGCCTGCATTCTTGAAAGAAAAAGCGACGTCCGCGCCGGCAGAATAGGCGGGATCCAGACCCGCATCCGCAACGACTGCCGTCGATAAATGGAGATTGGGCAGTTCGTAGTTGAATATGTCCTGGAACCACATTCCGCCGATAAACACGATCGACCACGATCTTTCATCGTAGACCTGCGCCGACCAGTCTCCGACTCCGTCCATGGCTGCCCGGATCAGACACTGTTGGAATATCCCATACAGATCCCTCCGATGCAGACCCTGCGGCATCCTCGATGCGTCGAGATTGCGCAAAACCGCTAGGGCTACTTGAGTTTTCGAGAGCATCGGCCCACGTGCAAAGTCGATGATCTCCTCAACGTCGCAAAGGAATTGGTCAACGTTGAAAAACGATCCGAGTGGAGACCATTCTCCCGTCATCCGGTTCACGATGATTGCACTGAACACGGCAGAATCGGGATGCGAATTTACGAAAACCGCACCTCGATCCCGATTGGGGTGGAGCATGTCAACAAACGTGTTAAACACGCTGTAGCTGGCCATCGGCCACCAGTCTCGCAGTGGCTCCCAGTTCGTGTCGGTCTGGCTCTGCAGATCGCGGGAAAGCTGAGACAACGTGTACCGCTTCCGATATCTGGTTTCGTCATCGACCTGCTCGTCCCGCCCCGAGAACATGATCGGCTGGAACAGAACGCCAAAGATGCTCTTGCTATGTCTGGCAGCGAATTCGACGATCGGACCAAGGGCGTCATTGTTCACGCCGTTGATCACGGTTACCTGGAGCGTGACGCGCATGCCTGCGGCGCTGATGTTCTCAATCGCCTTCAGTTTGACGTCCAGGTAATTGGCAATGCCGCGGTGGGCATTTTTCTCCTCGGTCATTCCGTCAATCTGAAGAAAGACCCCGTGCAGGCCGGCAGCGCGCGCCGCACGCGCGAAGTCATAGTTTTCGGCAAATCGGATTCCATTTGTCGCGACGTGTAGCCGCTTCAGCCCGATTCCGCTAGCATACTCGACCGCTTGGAGAAAATGCGGCGAAATCGTAGGCTCTCCGCCGGAGAAGAGTATGTTGAACTCGCGCTTCGGCTGAGCGGATGCGGCGCGATCCAGAAGCGCTTTGATTTCCGGCAGGTCGGGTTCATAGACATGATCCACTTGATTCGCGTCCATGAAGCAGGGGCTGCACTTCATATTGCACCGCGTAGTCAGATCTATGAGAACGTACGAACCGCGACCGTAGCGCACGGCATGGATGCCATGCACACTTGTGTCGGATCGCTCGTCGTCACACCCTGGGTAGAGGCCCTCCATTCTCCAAAAGAACTGCGCGTCCGATGCGAGCAGGTCCTCGAACGGCCCATGCCGCTCGCAGGATTTGCGGAGGAGGACTCTGCCGGCCTCTTCCAGAACCTGAGCTTCAATGACTGCGGTTTCGTCGATGAGCGCACGCTCATGCACATCACCCTTCAGAATACCGTCCCGGATTTCGAGCAGGCATTTTGGACAAACGGATTGGGTCCATCTGGGACCGAGGGGAGGAGATGTTCTTTCGCGTATGCGCTTTAGGGGCTTACTCGACCACGCGGGAACCGGGAGGCGTCCCTCGGGAAGGGACCGGTTGATGCTGCGCGCGACGTTCCAGGCAACGTCGGCGACCTGTGAAGAGGCACGAAGAAAATTCATGGGGATTCCTCTGCTCAGAATGTGGCTTGACTTGTCTTCACCTCTTGCTGATTACGGGACCTGAGTGCTCCGCTGTGCGGATCCTCTTGCGGTGATCCACTGACGGACGATGAGGCAGGTGCTAGTGCCATCGCCGGTCAGGCGCCGCGACGCGGTGTTTACGACTTTAGCACCGGTGCGCCCTCGAAGGCGACCTTTGGGATGCAAGTTCAGACGTGCGTGAGTTCGCGGAACAGTGGCACGGGACGATTCGATCAGCCCAACTCCCTGCATTTTCAGACGTTGTCTGCAAAATTGTCGGTGGCAAATTTTTCAGACGGTGTCTGGTGATCCCATCAATACTTATTGCAAAATGCTAAGCCACTGTTAAATCAGCAGGATGTGCGAATCCTGAGACTTTCACACAGACGTCAATATCGTTCCATTACAGATTGAGATTGACGATTCCGACATGCACGTCTGCGCCACGCAAAATTGGCCGATTTACTCATCGATTCCACGATTCCACTACGACGGAAATGGCTACTTCTTTAATCTCGAATCGAACGGATACCCGAAGGCCTCGACGATGCGAAATTCCGCCGCCCGCCGGTGAGCCGGATTGAACAGGTAGTTCATCGTTTCGGGAACAATGGCGCTTGGAACCCGAAGCAGGAGGTCTTCGTTTCGTTCCAGCCAAGCTGATCCCAAATCCCGAGTCACCTCGAGCCGCGCCCGCCAATCCTCCGGCAGATCTTCCACCCTGATCGATGGCGTTCCGACGTCCAGTCCCTCGATGCGTAACAAAGTGAATTGAGGTGGTACATCGTTGGCGCTGGTATGGACGCAAACCTCAAGCAGAGCAGCCGCAGGTGATTCTGCCGGGTAGACAATCGGGCGGCCCGCGTAGTGCCAACGCCCGGCAGCCCTGAGCCCTCCCACTCCGCTCAAATCACGATGTCGGCTGATCCGCCACAAGACCATCAGACAAACATGCCTTCATCTATTTGGACAAGCAGTTCCTCGACGATCCGGCTGCCGGTGTCGGTCTTGAGAAGCGAAAGCGGGGCGCGGCTGTCGAGCCGGATGTGGGGCTTTCGCAGCCAGGCAAGCGCCCGCTCGCGACCTCCATAAACAGACTCGGCAAGCGATAGAACCCGGATGGTAC
>JBAUZR010000353.1:0-14045 GCA_049585375.1 Acidobacteriaceae bacterium | reverse complement strand
ATAGAAAAGGACCAGCAGTTGTTGGGTCTTCTTTCTTCAATAAGTTTTCAGAGGAGCGGGATGGAATACGTCAATCTTGGTAAGACCGGGCTCAAGGTTTCGCGCATTTGTCTGGGCTGCATGACCTATGGAGCGCCGGCGAAGCCGGAAGCGGCCAAAGGCGGCCGGCACGAGTGGGCCCTGAACGAGGAGCAGAGCCAGCCGTTTCTGTGGCAGGCGCTCGAATTGGGCATAAACTTTTTCGACACGGCCAACGTGTATTCGAGCGGCGCCAGCGAGGAAGTGCTGGGACGATTTCTGAAGAAGAATACGCGGCGCGAGGCGGTTGTCGTGGCGACCAAGGTGCATGGCGTGATGCGCGAAGAGCCCAACGGACGCGGTCTTTCGCGCAAAGCGATTCTGCATGAGGTGGACGAGAGCCTGCGCCGGCTGCAGACGGATTATGTGGACCTGTATCAGATCCACCGCTGGGATTACGAGACGCCGATTGAGGAGACCCTGGAAGCGCTGCACGATGTGGTGAAGGCGGGCAAGGCTCGCTACATCGGCGCCTCGTCGATGTACGCGTGGCAGTTTGCGAAGGCGCTGTCTCTGGCGGAGCGGCATAATTGGACGCGCTTTGTCTCGATGCAGGGACACTACAACCTGCTGTATCGGGAGGAGGAGCGGGAGATGATCCCGCTGTGCCTCGAGGAAGGAATCGGGATCATTCCGTGGAGTCCGCTGGCGCGCGGCCGTCTGGCGCGGCCGTGGAAAAGCGAGAGTACAAAACGCGCGGAGACGGATCGCTTCGGCACTACGATGTACTCCGGAACCGAAGAGCAGGATCACGCGGTGGTCGATCGGCTGGAAGAGATGGCAAAGCAGCGTGGGGTGGCGCAGGCCACGCTGGCCCTGGCCTGGATGCCGCAAAAGCCAGGCATCACGGCGCCGATTGTGGGAGCGACCAAGCCGCATCATCTGGAAGATGCGGTGGCAGCGCTGGCGGTTCGGCTGAGCCCGGAAGACGTTCGGTTACTTGAGGAGCCGTATCTTCCGCATCCGGTGCTGGGGTTTAGCTGAAGAGTTCAGTTCTGGTCAGCGATGGGTCGATTCAGCGGGGCGGACGCTGCGCGGGGAGCACACTGATGCGGGGCAGGACGATGATGTCGACACGACGATTCTGGCTGCGTCCGTCGGCGGTGTCGTTTTCGGCGACCGGATGATACTCGGCATAACCGGCGGCGGAGAGGCGCGCGGGAGCAAATCCGTAGCGGACGATGAGGATCTTTGCGAGCTCGCTGGCACGCGATGTGGAGAGCTCCCAGTTTGAGGCAAACTGGGCAGTGTGGATGGGCACATTGTCGGTGTGCCCCTCAATGCGCAGATCGTAAGGCGTGGCGGCGAGTTTGGCCGAGACCTGATCGAGTGTGCCCTTCGATCCGGCATCGGGCGTGGCCGAACCGCTCTGATAGAAACCAGCTTCGCGCAGAGAGATGACCAGGCCGTCGCGCCCAAGCCGCAGGGCTACGACATGCCGGGCGATCTGCGGGGCCAGGATACTGGCAAGTCCGCTCTGCAGCTGGCGAAGGTCCCTCTGGACGGAGGGCGAGGCAGACAGGTCGTTTCCGAGCAGAACATTAACCGGCGACGGTTGCGGCGGGAGGCCGGGCGGACCATCGGACGGCTGAGCGGCCGGAAATAATCCCAGAGCCTGAAAGGCCGACTGGATCGAGTGTGCAACCTGCGTCTGCTTCTGCTGGTCGGCGCGGGAGCTGGCGTAGAGCACGACGAAGAAGGCGAAGAGCAGCGTGATGAAATCCGCATAGGAGACGAGCCAGCGATCGTGTGGGACACGATCGTTGGACCGGCGCTTCCGGTCGCGCAGGTTCATGGGGTGCTCTTCGCCTCCCGGAGGCCACGGCTCTGAAACCCGGCGAGCTTGATCTCGATCATGCGCGGATTCATGCCTTCGAGGATGGAGATGACGCCTTCCAGCGCCATCTCCTTGCGTCGCTGCTGTTCGCGGGCGCGCTGCCGCAGCTTGCCAGCCGCGGGCAGGAAGAAGAGGTTCGCGGCCCCCACGCCATAGATGGTGGCCACAAAAGCGACCGCGATGCCGCGGCCCACCTGATCCATGTGGTCGAGATGCTGCATCACCTGGATGAGTCCGATCACGGCGCCGATGATGCCGATGGTGGGCGAGAAGCCGCCCGCTGACTCGAAGACGGAAGGGATACGTGCCTCGACTTCGGCGGTCGTGTCGATCTGTACTTCCATGATGCGGCGCAGTTCGGCGGGCTCGGTGCCGTCGACGGCCAGCATCAGAGCCTGGCGGAGGAAAGGGTCCGGCACCTGGTCCAGATCGCGATCCAGCGAGACGATGCCGTGGCGGCGGGCCTGGTTGGCAAAACCGACGATCTGCTGCAGGAGCGCCTGACCGCCGTCGTCACGATGGAGAAAGACGCGAATGAGGCGCTGACCCGCGGCCACAACCGTGCTCAGCGGGAACTGGAGCATCACCGCGCCGAGAGTGCCGCCGAAGACGATCATGGCGGCGGTCGGCTGCAGGACCTGTCCCACATGTCCGCCTTCGAGCAGCAGGCCGGTGAGAATGCCGGCCACTGCCAGGAAAATGCCCGCGAGGCTGCCTGCGTCCATGGCCTACTCTTTCGACCCGCCCAAGCCGGGTGGTGTCCCCGGGGATGGCTGAGTCGCTTCCCGCAGCGGTTTCCAGGCCAGGGCCGGCATATAGTTTGTTGCTTCGCCAAAGACCCGGGCGCGATAGGCAATGGTGCGGCCGATGACGTCTTCACAGGATTCGAGGACAACGATTTTCTCGCCGTTGATGAGGGTCAGCATGGTATCGGGAGAGGCTTCGGCGTACTTGATGAGGTCGCTGTTGACAACCAGCGGATTGCCGTTGAGGCAGGTGAGGTGAATCATGAGCGGCGGACCTCGCGTCTTCTGGGGTTAATCGGCGGAATTGGGTCTCGAGGTGAGGACTAATGCAAAGAGGGGCAGGTGCAGGGGGGAGGCCGGGCGGGGATCGTCCGTGCACGACGGTGGCCAAAGAGCTGGCAGGGAGTAAAGGCGCCAATGCGGGAGCCGATGAAGAGGCTGAGTCAAGCGGTTCCCGCGAGTGCGGCGCAGGTAATGAATGCACTTTGTTCAGGAACCCAGATTATTAAGGGAGAAACGGTATGCCATTAGGAGTCCTGAACAATATCTCGGCGGTTTACGCGGAAAACAACCTCAACCAAACGCAGTCCAGTCTGCAAAACGTGCTCACCCAGCTCTCCTCGGGTTCACGCATCAACTCCGGCGCCGATGATCCTGCCGGCCTGTCCATCGCGAACGGTCTTGCGGCCAACTCCGCGGCCCTCTCGCAGTCCTCCAGCAACGCCAGTGAGGGCGCGGGCTTTCTGCAGGTGGCGGATGGCGCGCTGTCGCAGGTCACCAGTCTGCTGACCAGCGCAGTGACACTGGCCACGGAAGCCGGCGGCGGAACGTTGTCCAATTCGCAGATGGCAGCGGCCAACCAGGAATATCAGGATATTCTGACCCAGATCGGGACCATCGGGAGCACCACGGAATACAACGGGATCTCGGTCTTCAGCAGCGATCAGACCACCAGCGCGATGACATGGGCCTCGGGCGCCGGGAGTCCGGCAGCCTCCGCTTCGGCGACGGCATCGGCGATTGCAGGTTCGTCCATTGTTACGGGGGGCACAACAGCGGGAACCGCACCGGCGGTAACACAGTCGTTTGCCGCACCCGCGTCCATCGCATGGACCAGCAGTGACAGCGGCGCGGTTCTGACCAGCGCAGCGATCACGTCGGGAGCGAAGCTGGCCGGCGATCTGAAGTTCACGCCGACGGTCAGCGGCAGCGCCGGCACGTCCATCAGCATCGATCTGAGCACGCTGAGCGGCAGCACCCTGAGCGCCCAGGCTTCGAGCCTGGCGACAGCCCTGAATGCGGCCGCAGGCAACAGCGACTCAGACTATACAGTGTCGGTCAACGGCAGCAATGAGCTGGTGGTCGGATTGGGTGCAAGCGCGACCGGCGACAACATCAGCGCTCTCGGTTCCGGCTCCAGCTCCACCACGACCCAGGCGGTTCCGGATGGCTTCACGATGAGCGTAACGGACGGCGATTCGATCAGCGGGACGATCGATCTGACCGGATCCGGTTCGGGCACCATGCCGTCCAACATCGTGCTGGCTGGCGTAACCACGGCGAACCTGCAGAGCGTGGTGAACACAGACCTGAACGGCACCAGTCAAAATCCGGACTACACCGTCGCCTATTCGAACGGCACGCTGACGGTGGGACTGACGGCGCAAGCCGCGACGGACCACATTACAGGCCTGAGCGCAGCCGACGACAGCACCAACGGGTTGGCCGAGACCTCACCCAAGACCGCCTCGATCGCCTTCACCAGCGGCGACACCCTGGGTGGCAGTTTCACCATCACTCCAACCGTCAACGGGACGGCGGCGACCGGCAGCGGCATCCTGACCGTCAACGTGGCCGGCCTGAACACCACGGCTGCGGTAGTCGACGCGGTGAACACGGCGCTGGGCACGGCGGCGGATGACTACACCGTCGGCTACGCCAACGGCAAACTGAGCATCGCGGTCAATTCACAGGGAGCGACCGACGGGGTGAACTCGGTCTCGATCGCCAACGGCACCGGCAACAACGCTCTGTCGCAGGGGACGAGCACGGTGAGCGTCGTCAACAGCGCCAACTCGCTGATGGGAAATTTTACCCTCACACCGACAGGCAGCAGCACCACAGCAGTCCCCATCAGCCTGACGGGGGTGACTACGGCTACTTTGGCCAGTTCCCTCCAGACGGACCTGGGGAGCGACTACGCGGTCGCTTACAACTCGACGAGCGGCGATCTGAGCATCGGGGTTTCGTCAACGGGTGTGGCCGCCGGTATCACCGGGTTTACGGTGGCCGAGGCCTCTCAGGGGGCGGCGTCGCAGGAGACTCCGGTTGCTGGCGGCGTGAACATCTACACCAGTGACGGGACGACCACCGGCAGCCAGAACTACAACGTCACGGTGGGCATCCTGTCGGATGCCAGCGTGGGAACCTCGTCGGGAAGCTCAGCGATGGGAACCAGCGTCACCGCGAGCGTAGGCGGCACGACGGGGACCGGCGGCGTCGTGGCGGGCGCCGGCCAGGGAACCAGCCTGACGGGGACCGGCCTCAGCTCACAGGCCAGTGCGGAAGCGGCTCTGCAGACCGTGGACAACGCCATCAACGCCGTCGCCTACCAGCGCGGCCAGGTGGGCGCCAACATTAACACGCTGACCGCAGCGTCGAACATCGCCAGTTCGCAGATGACCAACATCACATCGGCGGAGAACACGATCACGGCGACCGACTATGCCGCGGCCACCTCGAACATGTCGAAATACGAAATCCTGACCCAGACTGGCATCAGCGCTCTGGCCCAGGCCAACAGCACGCAGCAGATGGTTACCAAGCTGCTCCAGTAACACTTCTTCACAACCCACTCGGCGGGGAGCTTCGGCTCCCCGCTGTTTCTTAGTGCCGTTTAACTTTGAGGTCAGGTGGCAGGGCCATGAGCCTGCAGCTGTAGCCACGGGATAAAGCGATCCCGGAAAGCGACGATAACAGTGCTATGGGAAGCGTCGGCATCTCATTTGGCTCGCCCACCAGCGGCCAGGGTTTCGATGTGTCAACCACGGTCAGCCAGATTGTCACGAATCTGCAGGCGGTGGAAACCCCGTGGAACAACCAACTGACGACGCTGAAGTCCCAGGACACGGCGCTCACCAGCATTGGGACGGATCTGAGTTCGCTCTCCACCGCATTGAATGCGCTCACGGATTTCAGCGGCGTCTTTTCTGAGAAGGAGGGGTCGAGTTCGGATACGTCGGTGCTTGCGCTGACCAGCGCCAGCTCCGACGCCGTTGCCGGCAGCCATACCGTCGAGGTAAGCCAGCTGGCCCAGACCTGGTCTTATGCCAGTGCGAGCGGTGCGATCGGATCCGGCGATACTCTTACGGGGAAACTCCTCATCGGCGGCGAAACCATTACGATCTCGGACGGTACAGCTACGGACAGCAGTGGCGACACGATCCCGCAGAACAACACGCTCTCCACGCTGGCTTCCTATATCAACAGCGGTGACTATGGTGTGCAGGCCAATGTGGTTACCAACGCATCGGGGTCGCAGCAGCTGGCTCTGGTGAGCGATACCAGCGGTGCGAGCGGGAGCGTCTCGATTGACGGCAGCCAGCTGGAGGATTCCACCACCGGCGTAACCGGATTCACGTTCGGCGAGGAGCAAAAAGGTCAGGATGCGCAGTTTTCCGTGGATGGAATCTCGACAACCAGCAGTTCCAACACGGTGACGGATGCGATTCCGGGCGTGACCATGCAACTGCTGAGTACCGCGCCCACTGAACCAGTGCAGGTGGAGATCACCAACAACAACAGCGATGTGGAATCGGCGGTGAGCAGCTTCGTCAGCGCCTACAACACGGTCATCGGCGATCTGAACACTCAGGAGGGCGACGACTCCTCCGGCGATCCCGAGCCCCTCTATGGCAGTTCCGTCGGCGCAAACCTGCAGGAGCAGCTGCAGGAGGCTCTGATTTTCACGCAGTCGTCGGGAGCCATTACCTCTCTGACGCAGCTGGGCATCACTGCGAACAGCGACGGCACGCTCTCCCTGGACGGCTCCACGCTGGACGGCGCATTGAACAGCAATTTCCAGGATGCGATGAATTTCTTTCAGTCGAGCACCAGTGAGTCCACCTTTGGGGCGAATTTCACCACTACCCTGAGCAATCTCGGCAACAGCGGGCCGGACGGTGCAATCTATCTGGCCCTGCAGCAGAATTCCTCGCAGGAGTCGGCGCTCAACACGAACGTTACCAATGAAAACAAGACCATCACCACAGAGCAGACACAGCTGACCACGGAGCTGAACGAGGCCGATTACACGCTCCAGGAGATACCGGAACAGCTTCAATCCGTCAACGAGCTGTACAGCGCGATAACCGGGTATAACGAAAACCCCGGCGGGTAACAGGGCAAGCCGCGGAGGCACATGAACTATCAGCAGCAGGCAGTGGCAGGAATGAACCCGGTGGAATTGATCGTCGCGCTCTATGACGGCATGGTGCGGTTTCTCTATCAGGCCGTCGCGGCCGTGGAGCGACAGGATGCGGGGGGTCGCAGGACGGCCGTGGCACGGGTTCTGGAGATCCTGATGCATCTGCAGTCGCGCCTGCGCATGGATATCGGCGGAAGCTCAGCGCGAGCGCTTTCGGAGTTCTATACGTCGATTTTCGCGCTGTGTCTGGAAGGGTCTCGTCTGGAGTCGGCGGACCGGCTCAAGGAGGCGATCGCATGCATTCGCGACGTCCGCGAAGCCTGGAGCGTCGCGGCGCGCGATCCGGAGGTGCTGCGACAACTGACAGAGCAGGGTGGCGGGACAGCGGCGCCGATCGCGATCCAGGCCAGCCCTCCGCACGGAGGAGCCGAACCGGCGCATTCCAGCTGGACCGCCTGAAAGAAATCAGCCGGTGACGGCGAGCTCTTCTTCGAGCAGCTGCTTCTGGAAGAGACTGGCGTAGTAGCCGTTGCATTCGAGCAGCTCTTCGTGGGTGCCGAGTTCGACGATGCGCCCCTGTACGAGGACCGCAATCCGGTCCGCATGGCGCACCGTGGAAATGCGATGCGAAATGAGAATGGTGGTGCGGCCGGCCATCATTGAGCGAAGTTCTTCGAGGATGCGTTCCTCGGTGTAGGTATCGACGCTGGCCAGCGCGTCATCAAGAATGAGGATGCGGGGGTTGCGCAGGATCGCGCGGGCAAGGGCTGTGCGCTGTTTTTGGCCTCCCGAGAGCGTCAACCCCCGTTCTCCGACGGCGGTTCCGAATCCGTTTGGAAAGAGCCGAAACTCCTCCGCAATGTGCGCCACCCGCGCCGCCTGCTCCACCTCTGTCTCGGAAGCGTGGGGCACGCCGAAGGCGATGTTCTCCTGGATCGTTGTGCTGAACAGAAATGTCTCCTGAGGAACGATCCCGATGGCGCTGCGCAGCTCCTGCAGCGGATAATCGCGCACCGAACGGCCATCGATCAAAACTGTACCCGGCGGAGCGTCGTACAACCGCGGAATGAGGCTGACGAGCGAGGATTTACCGGAACCCGTGGGGCCGACCACGGCGAGACTGGTTCCGGCCGGAATCCTGAGAGAAACGTTGTGGAGAACCGGCACGGACCGGCCCTCTCCTCCCGGATAGGCAAATTCGAGATTGCGAAATTCCACTTCCCCGCGGATGGGCGCTTCCGCCTTCGTGGACGCAGTTTCGCTGTCGAAAATGGCGGGCTGGGCGGTGAGAATTTCGTGAATGCGAATGACCGAGGCCGTGCCTCGCTCGAAGAGGTTCACGACATAGCCCAGCGCAATGATCGGCCAGGTCAGCATCAGCAGATACGTCGTGAAGGTCACAAAAGCGGCGAGACCGATGCGATGGGTGAGGACCTCGTGGCCGCCCACCAGCAGGGCAACCACCATCGCGATGCCGAGCATGAATTCAAGGGTGGGCCACAACATCCCCATCAGGCGCACGAGGCGCAGAGCGCGACGGATATATTCCCGGTTCGAGCGCTCAAAGGCTGCCACCTGGGCTTCTTCCTGAGCGAAGGCGCGGACCAGGCGGGCGCCAGAGAAGTTTTCCTGAGCCTGTGCGGAGATGTCGGAGAACATGGCCTGAATTCGTTCGAAGCGCTGATGGATTTTTCGACCCATGAACTGGATAAAGATGCTGGCCAGCGGCATGGGTGCGAGCGCGGTCAGTGTCAGGAAAGGACTGATGCGCAGGAGGAAGTAAAGCGCGCCCGCCGAGAACAGCACCGTGTTGGCGGTGTACATGATGGCCGGACCCAGCAGCATGCGCACGGCGGCCAGATCGTTCGTCATGCGGGCCATAATGTCGCCGGTGCGATTCTCGTGATAGTACGAGGCCGCCTGCTTCTCCAGATGCTGGAAGAGATCGTTGCGCAGATCGAATTCGATATCGCGGGAGATGCCGATGATGATCCAGCGCATCAGGAAAAGGAGAATGCCATGCGCGATGGTGACGCCGAGCAGCAGGCCGGCATAGCTGAAGATTTTTCCCCAGGTGACGCCCAGGTTCAGGTCATGGACCGCCAGGCCAATCACTCTCGGAAACTGCACCCAGATTGCGTTTGCCAGGACCGTGCACAGGCAGCCCCACACGTAGCCCTTCCAGTAGCGGCGCATGTAAGGAAACAGCGGTCTGAGATTGGCAAACATAGTCAACCAGTTTACGTAGGAGTGCGCAATAGAAGATAGGCGCCGGCCAGTCCGAAGAGAAAGTCGGGCGACCAGGCGGCGAGAAAGGCGGGAAGCCAGCTCACATTGCCCATCGCCTCAAAGAAGCCGGAGACGACGAAGTAAGCGATCGCGACTCCGATGGCCACGGCAATCCCGGACAGAGATCCACGCTTGCCCATTGACAGCGCAAACGGGACCGCAAGGATGGCCATCACCAGGGTGATCAGGGGATACGCGAGCTTGTGATTAAGCTGCACCCGCAGCGGCACCGTATTGAATCCGCTTTGCCGCAAATTGCGAATATAGCGCGCCAGCTCTCCAAAGCTCATTTCAGAAGACTGGCGCACTTCCTTGGTGAAATACGAAGGCGGCTCGTGGACCTCCGGAAAAGTAGTGACGGAGAAGTCCTGATAGCTGACCCCTTCCGGCGTAAAGGTGCGTTCCCATCCATCCTCAAAGACCCAGGCGTTCAGCGTCGGCTCCCAGTGAGCGGTGGCGGCAAAAATTCTCTTCGAGAGAGAGAACGATCCCGATTTGAACTCGAACACGGAGATGTTGGAGAACGTGTCAACCTCCGGGTCGAAATACTGGTAGTAGAAGATGCGGCTCGGCTGTCCAGCACGCTGCTGGCCGAAAATCCATTTTCTGCCGGGATGCTCGAAGGTTTCCGGAGGCTTTCCTTTGATCACGTTGCGCAGTGCCTCCTGCCGCCGATTCGCCTGAGGCAGGTAGGTGTCGTCGAAGAGAAACAGGGAAGCCGAGAGGACAGCGGCGATTGCCAGAACCGGGACAACAATGCGGTAGAGGCTGATCCCGGTGGCCTTCATGGCCGTCAACTCGCTGTTGCGATTCATCACGCCGAAAACGGCCAGTACGCCGATCAGAACGCTGAGTGGCGTGATGAGATAGATCATGCTGGGCGTCAGGTTGATGAGGTATTCGCCCACCGTAACCAGAGGCGTACTGTTCCGAATGATGTCGCTGAGCAGTTCGAAGAAGGTAAAAACCAGCATCAGCATCACGAAGGTAATCAGCACCATTCCAAAGGTAAGGAGAAACTCCTTTAGAACGTATTCATCGAGCAACAGGGGAAAACGTCCGCGCAGAAGGCGTCGCCGCGGCGTGAGCTGAACAGCGTCCACCGGGGTGGTGGTTTGGCTGGCGCGCAGACGGAACCAGCTGCCGACGGAGGAAAGCATGGCCAATGCCGCGCCTCCGGTTGCCATCTGCCGAAGCAGGACGAGGCCACAAATCGAAAAGATCAGATTCGCTTCCCACACCCCGACAAAGGCTGGAATCTTATTCTGGCGCGCGAGCGCAGTTCCCGTAGAGGAAAGAAAGTAATAGATGAAGACCAGCGCGATGGTCAGCACAAAGCCGGCGCTCTTGCCTCCGCGGCGCGAAGAGATTCCCAGGGGGACGCCGACCAGCATCAGGACGAGACAGGCCGCCGGATACGCCAGCCTCTTCTGGAACTCGATCTCGTAGAGACGCCCGTTTTTGCCATGAGTATGCGCCAGCAGTTCGTGCTGGTTCATGGCCAGGATCGGAGTATCGCTGTGGCCCAGGCGCACGCTGGTCTGAGCGCCGGCCTGCAGGGGCAGATCGGTTCGCTCAAACGTGGAAACCGTATAGTCGTTCGGCTGATTATCGATCGTCTGGTGTTCGTTCCCGTCGCGCAGCCGCATCAGGATGGACTGGTTCGGACCATTGACCACGGTCGCGCGGTCAGCCGTCGTGATTTTCGGCGCGTCGGGATCGGTCACATCGGCGAGAAAGATGCCGCGCCAGTTCGCCGCCCCCGCGGCGGCCCGCACATCCTGGACGTAGAGAACATAATTTTTGAAGTCTTCGTAAAAAACGCGGGGCTGCACCTCGGCCGAAACCTGCGCGTTGGCCAGAGACTTCTCCAGGTTCAGCATGGCGGCGGTCGCCCGCGGCGCAAAGTACATGGAGTTAGCGAGGCTTACACCCCAGGCGACAACCGCCACCATGCCCACGATGCGCACGAAGGTCCACACCCCCATCCCGGAAGCGCGCATGGCGGTGACTTCGCTGTCAGCGGCCAGACGGCTGAGACCCAAAAGGATTCCGACCAGCACCGCCATTGGAATGGTGACCGTGAAAATATCCGGGAGCAGGGCGAGCACGATCTCAACAACGGATCCCAGGGCGGAGCTGTTCCGGACGACCAGCTCCAGCAAACTGGGCAGATAGCGGATGAACAGAACAAAAGTGAAAATCGCGCCCCCGATCAGCGCGTGCGACAGAACTTCTTTCAGGATGTACCGGGTGAGGATGCGCACAATGGAGGTTCCACTTTCAGTCTATCGCGGCGTGAACCGCCTCAGGCGCAGGCTGTTGGAGAGCACACTGACCGAGCTGAGGGCCATGGCGGCGCTGGCAATGGCCGGACTGAGCAGGATGCCGAACGCCGGATAGAGCACGCCGGCAGCGATGGGAATGCCGAGCAGGTTGTATCCGAAGGCCCAACCAAGGTTCTGGCGCATCACCCGCAGCGCCTGTCGGGCGAGCAACACCGCCTCGAGGATCTGTCGCGGCTCGCCGTGCAGAAGGATGGCATCGCCAGCCTCCCGCGCCAGATCGGCGCCGGTGCCCATGGCCAGGCCGGCGTCGGCCTGTGAAAGTGCGGCCGCATCGTTGATCCCGTCGCCTGCCATACCCACCCGGTACCCGTGCTGCTGCAGTTCCCGGATCTTCGCCAGCTTCTGATCGGGGAGCAAGCCCGCCCAAACCTCTTCAATGCCGACGGAGCGGGCAATGATTTCCGCAGTCGAAGCGGTATCGCCGGTCAGGATGGCCGTGCGGATTCCAATGCGGCGGAGACCGGCTACGGCCTCTCGGGCGGTGGCACGGAGGCTGTCACGCGCTTCAATCGTGCCCGCCAGGCGACCCTCGCGCACAACGTACATCCGTGTTGTTCCCGCCGCGGAGGCCTCTTCCGGAACCGGAATTCCCAGATCCTGCAGAAGCGCCGCATTGCCGGCCGCGACGTTCCGCCCGTCGATCCTTCCCTGAATGCCTTTGCCGGGAATCGCGCGTACATCGACCGCGGAAGGCACCGGCAGGCCACGCTTTTCCGCCGCGCCCAGGATCGCCCGCGCCAGCGGATGCTCCGACCGCTGTTCAAGCCCCGCGGCCAACTCCAGCACCTGATCTTCAGTCCACCCATCAGCGCCGCGCACCGCGGCCACCTCCGGCTTGCCCTCGGTCAGCGTGCCTGTCTTGTCGAGGACCAGCATATTGATCCGCGCCAGACGCTCCAGACTCTCGCCGCCTTTGAACAGAACTCCCAGTTGCGCGCCGCGCCCGATGGCGACGGTGAGGGCTGCGGGAACTGCGAGCCCCATTGCGCAGGGGCAGGCAATAACCAACACCGCGACCGAAACCGCAAATGCACGTCCGGCGCCTCCACCGGCGAAGATCCAAACAAGAAATGTGAGCAGCGCCAGGCCCAGCACCACCGGTACAAAAACCGCACTCACCCGATCGGCGAGTTGTTGCATAGGCGCGCGCGACGACTGCGCTTCCTCGACGAGTCGCATCATCTGGCCGAGCATGCTGTCCGCGCCCACTGAGGTCGCCCGGTACTCGACGGCGCCGTCGAAATTCAGCGATCCACCAATGACGCGATCGCCGGATTGCCGCGTCACCGGCAGTGATTCTCCCGTGATGAGCGACTCATCGATGGAAGTGACACCGGAGAGAATCACTCCGTCCACAGGTACGCGCTCGCCAGGACGCAGCCGGACGATGTCCCCGGTAACTACCTGAGCCAGAGGTACTTCCACCTCACGGCCATCGCGCAGCAGCCGCGCCGACTGTGGCTGCAGGCGCATGAATTCATGCAGCGCATCGAGGGTGCGCCGCTTGGCGCGTGCGTCCAGCCAGCGCCCCAGCAACAGAAAGCCGATGATCAGCAGAACAGCGTCGTAATAAACGTCCGGATGCAGCCCGTAGTGCAGGAACACGCCGGGAGACACAGTGGCGATCAGTGAATAGACAAAGGCCGCACCCGTACCCAGCGCCACCAGGGTATTCATGTTGGTGCCGCCGTGGATGGCGGCCGTCCATGCCTGCCGGTAGATGATGCCGCCGCCCCACACCATACCTACCAGGGTGATGGCCAGCATCACGTACTCCAGCCATGCCGGGGTCGGTGCGTGAACCGGCGTTGCCCAGTGCCCGGCGCTCATCATCAGCCAGACCGCCACGCCACCGATCAGGGTAAACAGCGCCTTCGCCCGCAGCGGCGCCTCGTCGGCAGCGGTTTCGTCAGCCCCGGCCGCTATTTCAGTTGGCGGATTCGCATCGTATCCGGCGTCCCGCACTGAGGCGATCAGATCGTCGATTTTCGCAGCCGCCGGACTGTAGGTCACGCGGGCCGAATTGGTCAGCAGATTGACTGAGGCGTCCCGCACGCCGGTTGTCCCGCGCAGAGCGCGTTCCACATGGCTCTGGCAGGCGGCGCAGCTCATGCCGATCACCGGCAGGGTAATCGTGCAGGTCTCCGCTGCGTGGTCCTCTGAAGCCTTCGGCCTGGCTTCCACTTCCGTATCAGGCATCAGGGCTCCACTGCGGCCGGATAACCGGCGTTCTCAACCGCGCCCACCAGGGCGCTCGCCGGCAGGGTGTCCGGAGTTTCCACGCGTGCGCCGCCCACGTGCACATCATCCACCTGCACGCC
>JBAUZR010000352.1:0-2106 GCA_049585375.1 Acidobacteriaceae bacterium | reverse complement strand
CTGCTCTCTGAGGACAACAACGGGCCTGGAAGCGGTTTCTTGCCAAACCCATCATGGCGGAATCAGGAACGGGAGAATGTGACGGATATCACACAGGTTGCCGGCAAGGCGCAGGGGCCACGAGAAGGAAGGAGACGGCGGGCGGTATCACCGGCAACACCTTGTTGCGATTGACAGGAACTAAGCGGATGAGCTCGTGTTTCAGACTTTTGGACTCGTCGCCAATTCGACCCACTGAAGCCCCAGGAAGAACGACGGCGACAGCCCACAGGGCCCAACAAATGCCTCAAACTCTCTCCTTTGCACACATGCCGATCCGTATCGACGACCGCATCCTGATTGAGTCGTGCTGCGCCGTCTGTGGCGAATCGAGAATCGTCTCTGCCGCCGACGGCTCGATTGTGGAATGGGAAAGAGGCCATCGATGCGAAGAGACGGTTCCCACTCTCGCACTCGACAAGCAGGAGCATTTCCAGACGTAATCGGGATGTGCGGGCTGCCAGTCCGCGTCTGACTAGACGTCCATCACGGAGTCTTCGATGGCGCGGCGGACATTGCCTTCGGCGCGGGCGAGGCGGCGAACGGCTTCCGGTTTGTCGACGCCGGCCTTGAGCATGACCAGAGCGACGGGCACGCTGCGTCCCGCGGACTTGATGACGTCGACGGCCTTGTCGCGGCCGACACCACAGGCGCGCTGCAGGATGCTGATGCCGCGCTCGATGAGCTTGGAGTTATGCATGTGCACGTTGACCATCAGGTTCTCGTACACATAGCCCAGCCGGGTCATGGCGCCGGTGGTGATCATGTTGGTGATCATCTTCTGCGCGGTCGCGGCCTTCAGGCGCGTGGAACCGGAGATCACTTCCGGCCCGACCTCGGCCAGAATCACGATATCCGCGGCGCCGGACAGCGGTGTGCTGGGATTGCAGGTAATGGCGGCGGTCCTGGCTCCGAGCGTCCGCGCATACGTAACAGCGGAGACTACATATGGCGTGCGTCCGCTGGCGGAGAGGCCGATCACCACGTCTTTGCGGCTGGGACGTCGGCGCGCGATATCGCGCTTGCCCAGCTCTTCGGAGTCCTCGTTGACCTCGACCGGCGAGGCCAGAGCCTTGGGTCCGCCTGCCATGATGTACTGCACGGTCTGCGGGCTGGTCGAAAAGTAGGCGGGAATCTCGCAGGCATCGAGTGCGGCGAGGCGTCCGCTGGAGCCGGCGCCCACGTAGATGAGGCGTCCGCCCTCGCGCAGAGCGTGGGCGACCATGTCGATGACCTGGGCGATTTCGGGGATGGCCTTTTTGACGGCCGCGGCGACCTTCTGATCTTCCTGATTAATGATGCGGGCAATTTCAAGAGCGGAGCGCGTATCCAGTCCGCGCGTGGCCTCGTTGGCCTTTTCCGTCAACAAATCCTGGAGGCCCGCGGCGGCGCCATTGCTTCCGTTCGTTTCGTTGACGGCACTCTTCGCGCCCTCGGCGACTTCGACATTCGGATTGAGTGAAGTACCCATTTTTTGGGGAAATGGCCCTACAAGCCCTGCATAATTCTAACTCGTTTGAACGTGCAGCAACCAAATTTCAAAGGTCGGCGGGATCGAATGTGCCACGCCCTCAACCTGAATGGAACGCACTACTTAAGATAAAGCGGTTCAGTTCACCAGGTGTGTTCGCCGACGGCTTTTTTACCCGCTTCGATGCCACGAATCTTACCGTCGCGCATGTGTATGATGCGATCGCCGATGGCGGCGGCTTCCGGGTTGTGGGTGATCATGAGCACGGTCTGGTTGAACTCCTGATTGGAGCGGCGGAGCATTTCAAGGACGGCGTCGGAATTCTCGGTGTCGAGGTTGCCGGTGGGCTCGTCGGCGAGCACGATCGAGGGCCGGGTGATGAGCGCGCGGGCGATGGCGACCCGCTGCTGCTCGCCGCCGGAGAGCTCTGAGGGGCGATGGTCGAGGCGGCCGGCAATGTTCAGCAACTGGGTGATCTTAGCGAAGTAATCGGCGTCCATCGGCTTCCCGCGCCCGGCAATCTCGTAGGCGATCTCGATGTTGGCGCGCGCCGTGAGGGTGGGGAGGAGGTTGAATTTCTGGAAGATGAAGCCGAT
>JBAUZR010000351.1:0-2142 GCA_049585375.1 Acidobacteriaceae bacterium | reverse complement strand
AGATACGCCCCCATCTTCTTCGCCCGATTCACCAGATCCAGCCGCTGCATCTCGCGAATCGTCGCCACCGCGGGTTTCAGCGTGATCGGGTGCGCCTCGTAGGTGTGCCCGTGCGAAAAATAGTGATCGTCGAAGTACGCCGCAATCTTTTCCGTCGTCGCGCACAGCCCCAGCGGCACATAGGCCGACGTGATGCCCTTGGCCGTCGTCAGAATATCCGGCTTTACGCCCCAGTGGTCCATGGCAAACCACGCCCCCGTGCGCCCCCATCCGCTCATCACTTCATCCGCGATCAACAGGACCCCGTAACGGGTACAAATCTCGCGCAACCGCGGCATATACTCCGGTGGAGGCACCAGCACTCCATTCGTCCCCACCACCGGCTCCACAATCACCGCCGCTACATCGCTCTCGTTTCGGATCATGTGTTCCAGATAGTCCACACACGCAATCCCGCACTCCGGATACGTGTGCCTGATCGGACACTTGTAGCAGTTCACCTCCGGCGCAAAGACAAATCCCTGCCCCTTGCCCCCTACGGACTCCATCGCCCAGCGCCGCAACTCGCCAGTCGCTCCAATCGAGCCCGCCGTCGACCCGTGATACGACCGGTACCGCGCCAGAATCTTCGTCTTCCCCGTCACCATGCGCGCAATCTTGAACGCGGCCTCGTTCGCCTCGGTCCCAGAGGTTGTGAAGAAAAATTTGGTCAGTCCTTTGGGCAGCACCTCCAGCAGCGTCTGACTCAGCTCCGCGCGCGCTTCGGTTGCATACGCGGGGCTGGCGAACGGCAGCTTTTCGGCCTGCTCCGCGATAGCGGCAATCACCGCCCGATTCTTGTGCCCCAGGTTCACGCACATTAACTGCGCGGAGAGGTCCAGATATCGCTTCCCCTTGCCGTCAGTGAAGTAGCAACCCTCGGCATCGGCCAGGTGCATGGGGTTCCAGCCCTTTTGGAACCGCCAGGTGCCATAGTTCAGTTGTCGCGTGAGATCCACCACCTGCTCGGTGGTGAGTTCGGTCGAGGGAGCAGAAGCAGTCTCGGTCATGGAGTCCCTTTTACTCCACCCGCCCGCACTTCCGCCAGGTGTGCACCCGGTCAGCACAACATGGTGAGCCACCAGCCCAACCCCGCCCCGGTCTGCCTGTCCGCTATACGCTATACGCTGCCGCTAAGCCGTGGCCAGCCGCGCTTCCGCCCGTCCGCCGCGCGGATGTTCAACCCCGCCCAGCCGCACGCTGACCACCTTGGACACGCCCAGCTCCTGCATGGTCACGCCATAGATCATGTCAGCAGCCTGCATCATGCGCTTCGAGTGCGTCACCAGCACGAACTGCGTCTCCTCCGCCATTCCCCGCAGCATGTCAGCCAGCCGTCCCACATTCGTCTCGTCCAGCGGCGCGTCCACCTCGTCCAGCACGCAGAACGGGCTCGGCTGGTATAGAAAGATTCCGATCAGCAGTGACAGCGCCGTCAGCGCCTTCTCACCGCCCGAAAGCAGCAGCACGTTCTGCAGTTTCTTCCCCGGCGGCGAAGCCACGATGTCGATCCCGCTGTCCGCCACGTTCTCCTCGTCGGTCAGCCGGATGAACGCCTGCCCACCTCCGAACAGCTTGCCAAACGTCGTGCTGAAGTTCTCATTGATTCGTGCAAACGCCTCGTCGAATTTCGTCCGCGAAATCTCGTCAATCTCTTTGATCGTCGCCTGTGTATTGTCGATCGAATCCAGCAGATCCTTGCGCTGCGTCTCCAGGAACTCATGCCGCTGCGCCGTCTCGTTGTACTCCTCCAGCGCCATCATGTTCACCGGACCCATGTTTTCGAGCCGCTGCTTCATCTCGCGGCACGCGGCGTCCTCGGCCACCAGCGTTTCGCCTTCGATCCTCGCAAGGTCACTCTCCTCGCGCAGCATCGCAGCTTCAACGCCCAGATCGGCCACGCAGGCCTCTTCCGCATGCCGCAGCTCCGCCGTCAGCGTCGCCGCCTGGCTGCCCGCGGTGCCGCGCGCCTCGCGCTGCGCATCGATCTCCGCACGCAGTCCTTTCAGCTCCTGCTCCATCGCCGCAATCGAAGCCCGCAGTGCCGCAATCTGCTCGTGCGCCGCGGCAGCTTCCTGCTGCGCCGTATCCCGCGCTTCAATC
>JBAUZR010000350.1:0-2172 GCA_049585375.1 Acidobacteriaceae bacterium | reverse complement strand
GTGTGATCCTGAACCGCTCAAAGGAGTCGCGGGACGCGTTTCTGTCGTCGCACAGCCTCTACGCGCTCAACGAAGAGGAGCGAACCCGGGCGCTGATGCTGATGGAGATGGAGCGCCACTCCATGCTGATGTACACAAGCTGCGGGTGGTTCTTCGACGACATCTCTGGCATTGAGACGGTGCAGATCATCGCCTACGCCGGGCGCGTGCTGCAACTGGCGGCGGAGATGTTCGGGAAGCGGGCGGCGACTCTGGAGAAGCGATTCGTCGACCGGCTTGCGGAGGCAAAGTCGAACCTGCCGGAGCAGCTGGACGGAGCGACTGTCTACAACCGCTACGTGCGCTCCATGCAGGTGGGGCTGGAGCAGGTCGCCGCGCATTATGCGATCAGCTCGATCTTCACCAGCTATGCCGAAGATGCCGATCTCTTCTGCTACACGGTGCGACGGCTCACGTACGAGTCAGTCTTTTCCGGCCGGGTGAGACTCGCAGTGGGGCAGGCACTGATCTCATCGAAGATCACCGAAGCGGCGGAGACGGTCGCGTTCGGCGTGCTTCATTTTGGCGACCAGAACATCACCGCGGTAGTGAAGCGCTGGGAAAGCGGCGATTCGGCGGAGTATGAAGAGTTCGTCGAGAGGGCGAAGGCCGCCGTGAACCTGGCCGATTTCCCTGAGGTGGTGCGGATCTTCGATCGCTACTTCGGCGGACAGACTTACTCGCTGCGCTCTCTCTTCCTCGATGAGCAGAAGCGCATCCTCGACATCCTGCTCACCACCACGCTGGACGAAGTGGAGTCGAGCCTGTCGGCGATCTACGAGAATCAGGCGTCACTGCTGCACTTCCTGAGCCAGAGCAAGCTGCCGCGTCCGGAAGCGCTGACGGTGGCGGCGACCTTCGCGATCAATGCGGGGATACGCCGCGCGCTGGAAGCGGAGCCGCTGGATGCCATGCAGGCACGGTCGTGGCTGGCGCTCGCGAAGTCGGACCAGGTCACGGTCGACAAACAGCTGCTGGGTTATATCGCCGAGCAGAAGATCAACAAGGCGATGTTCGCGCTGAACGGGGATGCGGAGTGCCTACGGTGCCTGGAAGACGCGCTGCTGATCGCTCGCACGCTGCCGGAACTCCCCTTCGATGTAAGTCTTTGGCAGGCGCAGAATCTCTGGTATGAAACCTATCGCGACCGGCGGGACAAGCCGCCCTCTGCGGAGTGGCTGGAAAAGATGCAGGAGCTGGGCCGTCAACTGCATATCTCTGTGGAGTCGATCGTCGCCGAGGAGAGCAATGGGAACGGCAACGGTCAAACGGCAGTGCCGGAGCCGACTGCTTCGAAGGCTTAGGCCAACCGTCGGCGCCCGGACACGTGCCGTTTTCTCTGTACGCTAAACGCTATCCGCTAATCGCTGCTCTTCAGCTGCGCCAGTGCAGTGTGACCGGCTCCGGGATGGGATGCTTCATCGGCGCGCCGGTGCGCTCGGCTTCCAGACGCGCCTGCTTGAGCGCGAAATACCACTTGGCCGGCTTGTCGGCGTCGTCAATGAGCATAAGGGATGGATCGTACTGCAAACCCTGCGCCTGCTGGATCATCGTCACCTGATCCTGGCGAACGAACATGTTGCCGAAGAATCTCAGGATCGACGTCATGAACGGCAGGTGGTAAAGGACATTCCACGCGCCGGCGACATCGATGCGGCAGGTGGTGGACGTGGTGGGCGTGACGGTGGTCAGGCTGGAAAACCACTTATCGCCGCAGCGGATCGTCTCGTAGCGGCGATTGGGCAGAACGAAGTCAATGGTGGTGACCACTGGCTCGCCGTAAACGCCGAGCAGTTTGTAGGGCGCGGAATTCTTTGACGGCGCATGGGTCGCCATGCGGAAGCCCTGAGGGATGGGCTCGAAGCGCTTCTCCTTCTCGTGAATGCTCGCCTCCTTGCGCCACCACCAGGACTGGTGGACGAACGGTCCGTGCGCGGGGTCCATCAGTCCGATGATGCCGTGGTCTACGTTGCAGGGCAGGTCGGCAGTGAGATGCGCGGTACGAAAGCGCGAACCGAACTTTGGAACCTCAGGGACGGGGATCAACGCCGCATCTTCCGGACTGATGCGGCCGCGGCCCGGCTCCGGCACATAGACCCAGGCGTAGCCGTCGCGCTCCTCGCAGGGGTAAGC
>JBAUZR010000349.1:0-3949 GCA_049585375.1 Acidobacteriaceae bacterium | reverse complement strand
GACCAGATTAATGAGCGCAACAACGACGACCCCAATGGCGCTTTTGGCTTCAACGGTTCGGAGACCGGACTCGACTTTGCCGATTACCTCATCGGAGCCACCGACAACTTCACCCAGGCAACCCAGCAAATCCTCGATTCGCGAGCGGTCTACTTCGGTGTTTACGGTCAGGACTCATGGCGCGTGACCCCGCGGCTCACCCTCAACTATGGATTGCGTTACGAGATCATGACTCCCTGGTGGGATACCCAGAACAAGCTGGAGACTCTCGTTCCCGGCGAGCAGTCCCAGGCATTTCCAGGTGCGCCCACCGGTCTCGTGGTGCCCGGGGATCCGGGGATTTCGCGCACCTTATCTCCGGTCAAATACAGCAATATCGCGCCGCGCTTTGGCATTGCGTACGCGCCGGATTTCAAAAGCGGCTTTCTGGGCAAGTTGCTCGGCGGCGAAAACAAGACCAGCATCCGCGCCGGCTATGGCATCTTCTATAGCTCCATTCAGGATGCAACGGGGTTCGTGGAAGTCGGCGATGCCCCCTATGGGCTCTATTACTCGTCTCCGGTACCTCCGCTGCTGGAGTCGCCCTTCATCGATCGGCCCACGGGATACAACGAAGGCGTGAAGTTCCCGTTTCAGTTCCCGCCGACGAATGTCTCCCCCAAAAATCCCGATACCACCTTCAACTGGGTGCAGGCCACGCCTATCTCCGGAGCCGACTACTTTTACCCGCACAATGTCATTCCTTACGTCGAGGAGTTTGAATTGTCTCTTCAGAGGCAATTTGGCTCGGAAACCGTTCTCAGCGCAAGCTATGTCGGCAACGCCGGTCGGCACCTGCTCACCTTCGAAGAATCTAACCCCGCCGATCCCTCTCTCTGCCTTCAGCTCAGCAATCCAGCCAACGTCGGTCCCAACTCCCCAACCTGCGGCCCCTATGGCGAAGACAATGTCTACACCACGGCCACCGGTCAAACCGTCAACGGGACCCGCCCTGTCTTCGGCATCAACTTCGGCAGCAATCCCTATATGAAGACGGTTGTCAGCTCCAGCTTCAATTCCCTGCAAATCAGCCTGCAGCACACCGAGAAGTATGCCAACTTCCTCATTGGCTATACGTGGGAGAAGGCCATCGACAACGGATCGAGCGCCTTTGACGCGACCAACCCCTACAACCCGGCCCTGAGCCGTGCGCTCTCCACCTTCGACGTGCCGCAGGATCTGGTCGCCAGCTACACCGTGGACCTGCCCTTCGACCACATTGCCGGAAGCAACGGCGCGGCGGACCGCTTCATTGCAGGATGGCAGATTTCAGGAATCTCCACCTTCGCCAGTGGTCAGCCCGTCCAACTCACCGAGTCCGACGATCGCTCGCTCACCGGAACCTTCAACGACACAGTCGACGAGCCCAGTTATGCGGGTGGCGGCCAGGCGCTTTATCAGAATCGCAATCCACGCTCAGGCCAGCCCTACTTCAATCCCAACTACTTCGTCCCCGAGCCCCTCGGGCAGGTGGGTAACGTTATGCGCCGGTTCTTCAGCGGTCCCGGCATTCTGAATACCGATCTGGCTCTGCTCAAGAACTTCAAGATCACCGAGAACCAGCAGGTGCAGTTCCGCGCGGAAGCCTTTAATGTGTTCAATCATGCGCAGTTCAACAATCCGTCGGGTGAGATCGACAACACGGGCACCGGAGGTTTTGGCTACGTCACCTCTGCCCGCGATCCCAGGATTATGCAGGTGGCGTTGAAGTACCTCTTCTAACCGGAAGCGAGACCGGACAGCAAACCCGGCCTTGCTCCCGGTAGTCCCGATCGAGTCGAGAGAGGATATGGATGCGGGGAATCATCGTGAGGAATGCAACAGGACTGCTGGCCGCGGCCATGCTGCTTGGGACTATGGCGCAAGCGCAGCAGGCGCCGCGCAAAGCCGCACTCGAATCGCTCTCTCCCGCCTTCTGGACGCTCCTCCCGAAGAACGCACCCATCACCCGGCTCGCCACCGGCTTCGGCTTTACCGAAGGACCCGTCTGGGACAAGCGCGGCTTTCTTTGGGTAAGTGACGAAACCCTTAACAAGATTTTCCAGGTCGATACGGCCTCCGGCGAGAAGCGCACCATCATCGACCTCGGCGATCCCGACGGCAATACTTATGACAGACAGCACCACCTGCTGGACTGCGCGGGTGTGCTGCGAGCGGTCATCCGCCTCTCGCCCGATGGCAAGTCGTACACGATCGTCTCCAACCGGTACCAGGGCAAAAAGTTCAACTCGCCCAACGACGTTGTGCTCGGACCCGACGGTGCTATCTATTTCACCGATCCGACGTCCGACCTTCCCAAAGGCGCGACCCGCGAGATTCCCTTTGAGGGCGTCTATCGCATTGCTCCGAACGGCGAAGTGCAGCTGCTGACTCAGGAGATTCACCAGCCCAACGGCCTCGCCTTTTCTCCAGACGGCAAGCGCCTCTACGTTGACGAGGACGTGAACCGCACGATCCGGGTGTTCGATTTTGACAGGAGCAATGGCACGATCAGTCATGGGCGGCAGTTCGCCGTCGAGCCTTCCACCCTGGAGAATGAAGTTCCCGACGGCATGAGAGTCGACACGAAGGGCAATCTCTATGTCGTCGGCCCGCGCGGCATCTGGGTGTGGAGTCCGGACGGGCATCACCTCGGCACCGTCGTGCTGCCCGAGCAGCCCGCCAATCTCGCCTGGGGCGGTCCTGATTTCTCCGTCCTCTACATGACGGCCGTGACCTCGGTCTACCGCGTGCAGACGAAGGCGCACGGATTCATCCCGTATCAATAGCGGGAGGCAACGACTTTTATGGTCCTTCGCCGCGCAAGCGGTCCGGGGCTCTGGAGATGGAATGATCAACGTGAGAAATTTAGTTCTCTTTCTGGCCAGCCTGGCGATGTGCGGCGCCATCAACGCCCGGGCGCAGAAGGGCGTCGATTTTAAGGCAATCCAGCCGGCAGGGTACAAGCCGCTGGGCCTCCCTTTCAGCCCTGGAGTGCTGGCCGGCAACACACTCTACGTCTCCGGCCAGGGCGCGCGGGATGCGGCCGGCAATCTGCCCGCCTCCTTCGACGACCAGGTGAAGCAGGCTCTGCGCAATGTCCGCGCTGTCCTCCAGGGCGCCGGCATGGACTACAACAATGTCACCTGGATGAACGTATATCTCTCCAGCGCCGACGACATCAATGCCATGAACCACGCATACTGGGAAGAGATCGGCTCCGATCCGCCGGCCCGCTCCGTGATCGTGGTCGGCGCGCTCCCCGGCCACGGCCGCGTCGAGATCAACTGCATCGCCGTGAAAAGCAGCGAACGCCGTCGGGTCATCTGGCCCAAAGGCTGGCAGCGCGGCAAAGATATGGATCCGCCTGCCATCGAGGCCGGTGACGTCCTCTACATCTCTGCGCAAAGCGGTGCCGATCCAAAAACCGGCAAGATACCCGACAACTTCTCCGACGAAGTGAAGCAGGCGCTGGAGAACGTCTCCGCCATCACCGGCGCTGCGGGCATGAGCATGAAGAATGTTCTCTGGGTCAACCCCTACATGAGCGTGGGCGGCCAGTACGACACCATGGGCAACATCTATAAGACCTTCTTTGAATTCGGCAATACGCCGGGACGCGCCACCATCCAGGTCGCCGCTCTGCCCAACGGCAGCCACGTCGTCTTCAGCTGCATTGCCGGCGCCAGCCTGGCGAAACGCAAAGCCATCCGCCCGCGCAACATGCCGCCCAGCGCTACCGCCAGCCCCGGTATCCTCTACGGAGACACCCTCTATCTCTCGGCTAAAGACGGATTCATCCCGGGGCAGGGCATCGTTACCCCGGACATCGTTCTGCAGCTTCATCAGTCCATGCGCAACCTTCTCGACGGACTGGAAGAGGCGAACATGACCTTTTCTGATGTAGTCTTCTCCACCGTCTATCTGCGCG
>JBAUZR010000348.1:0-1786 GCA_049585375.1 Acidobacteriaceae bacterium | reverse complement strand
AGGCGCGCCCGCGCTGAGAAACGATGATTTGCCCGCGTTTCAGGAGGCGATCGCAGACGGCGACAGCTTCCACGAGGACGCCGCCGGGATTGCCGCGGAGATCGAGAACAAGCCCCTTCAGGTTCGGGCCAAAGGCATCGACCGCATCGTCAAATTCGCGGCCAGTGGTTTCCTGGAACTGCTTGATGTGGATGTAGCCGATGCCGGGACGGATCTCGTAGCTGAGGTCGATGCTGGCATTGGGAATCTCGTCACGAACCAGCTGGAAGGTGAGGGGAGCGGTCACGTCGGGGCGCGCCATGGTGACGCTGACCTTGGTTCCGCGCGGTCCCTTCAGGCGGTTGGCGACATCGTCAGAGTTAAGACCCGCGGCTGACTGGCCATCGATGGCGGTAATGACGTCACCCGGATGGATGCCGGCGCGAAAGGCAGGGGATCCTTCGATGGGGTTAACGACGACGACTTTACCGTTCTGGGGCACGATGAACATGCCGACGCCGTAATACTTCCCGTGCTGCTCCTCCCGCATGCGAGCGTAGGCTTTGGGGTCGTAGAAATTGGAATGGGGATCCAGTGTGTGCAGCATCTCCGGAATCGCGCCGTCGTAGATCGCCTTATCGGGCATGTCGCCGGTGAGAGGCTCCGCATAGTTCTTCGCCACGACGTCGTAGACGGAAGCGAAGGACTTAAGGCCGTCACGGAAGGTGGACTCATCGGCCGCAGATTGAGCTCCCACCTGCTGGCTGAGGACCATGCCGCCGAGCGCGCAGACGGCGAAGAAGATAACAAGAGAAAACAGAGTGCGACGGGTGCGGATGGACATGCTGTGAGGAATCCTGGCGCTCGGTCCGGCGTGGGGCGTGCGATGCAGCCGGACGGAAGCGGCTTAGGGCAAGTATACCGTACCCCGACAACCCCGGGCCCGGCCTCAGGCGGCTGCGATGCCCTCCAATTGGCCCAGGTGATTGAGGTCGTGCCCGGCCATGGTCTCCACGATGGTGGCGAAGGTCATGGCACCCCGCTCGGGATGGGTGACGGGCTTTCCGGCGTGCAGCGGCAGGGCGGACTCGATCAGGAGCAGGTTCCAGCGGCGAAGCAGAGAAAAGGTAGCCAGAGCCTCATTGGCATCGATGGCGGCGTAGGGTGCGGCCCACTTTTCCTGATCAAAGGGCTGCAGTACATGGTGATCTTCGGCGAGGGTTTGGCGAAGACGGAAAGCAAAGGCGATCTCGCAGTCGGCCAGATGGCAGAGGATGTCGCGTGGGGACCATTTGCCCGGGGCTGGCGGCTGGGTGATTCGGGCAGGGCCAATGCTCCGGGCGAGGTTCTTGAGGCGCGAGGACGTGGCGGGCAGGATTGCGAGCGGGTCCTGGCTGCCCAGGAAGCGATTGTAGGGATTCAGGGTTTCGGCGGTCGCGGTCATGGGTAAACCTCAGAGGGAGCGAATCTTGGCGCCAGTATTCCACGCCCGTGGCTGGATTTGAAAGGAACCGGGAAGGCGGTTACACTAAAGAAGAACACGGTTGTCCGGTTGCGCCAGCGGGCGGGGCCGGGAAAACAGTGGGCGCAAGCCCACTTTTTATTTGGCCTGAAAAGCGGGTCATTCGGCCGGGATGACAGTCCTGATGGCATTCGATGTCGATCAAATTCGGACGGTGGGGCAGAGAGTGGCGGCTTCCCATGGTCTGGATGTGGTGGAGATCGAGTTTCACGGCGGAGCGAAGCATCGGCTGCTGCGGGTCTTCATCGAAAAGAATGCGGAGGAGCGGAAAAAGCTGGCGGAGGC
>JBAUZR010000347.1:0-14277 GCA_049585375.1 Acidobacteriaceae bacterium | reverse complement strand
GAGAGCGAGTGAGGCGATGCGATCGCCGGGAGAGACTCAGCAAAATCGGTCCGCAGTTCATCGGGCGAACTCTCGTCGGCAGGCAGAAGGCGCGCAAATCACGAGTCCAGGCGGCCCAGAGAGAAGGAGCCCCTCCTAAGTGATCCAGAATGAATCAACTGGCGCTGAGACGCCCTCTCGTGTCCTCTGCAACCAACAGAACACAAAAGAGTTAGCAAAACGTTGACCACCGAAAACGATCCGGATTTCTGTTCTGCCCGGAGGGGAGCCACGGCTGGACGCCTGCCAGCCGTGAACTATGGAGTCGGTGGGTGCAGGGAAGCTAGTGCTGCAGCTTCTGGTCGGCCATGAGATGGGCGAAATCGGCGGTCTTGCGCAACTGAGCGAAGACCGCGTCCTGCATCAGACGATTGCGATCATGGAAGCCTTCGTCAAAGGCTTTTCGCAGATAGTCGATCGCGGATTCCTTCATCCCGGCCTGGGCGAAGAGCTCGGCGAGACAGTAGTCTTCCTGTGCCCGGTCCGCGGATGTGGTCCCACCGCGAACGGTCATCGCCTGATCCGAAAAGACCGCGGGATCCAGCTCAAATGCTCTGCGGTAGGCGACGATGCCGGGTTTATATTTGCCGCGCGCAAAAAGGGCTGTCCCGAGATTCGCTGCAATCACGGCCGATTTAGGCATGAGCTCCAGGGCGTGGTGATAGAGTTTGATGGCCTTTTTGTAGTCCTTCTGCTCGAAATACGCCGCACCGAGATTATTGATGGCCTCTGCGTAGTTGGGGCGGATCAGCAGGGCACGCTCATAATCGCGTTTTGCCTCATCCACCGCGGCCAGGTGGTGCCAGGCGATCCCGAGCTTGTTCCAGACGACGGCGGTCATCGGGGACACCTGCCGATAGGCGTCAACGGCCTGCATGTACTCGCCACGAGCCATTAACAGATCGCCGCGCATTTCAGGCGGCATGGACTCGAGGGCGATCGATGAAGCAACCTGAGGAAGGGCATCAGCGGCTACGCAGTGAACCGGACCCGCGCAGAAGAACGCAGTGGCCAGGACGAGGGGCCCTGCGGAAAACCATGGCATTCTCATGATCGCACCTCCGGAAAGAAAGGCGATGGTAAGAGTGTGGGCTGGAAAGAAGACGCCTTGCCATAACCACTCAGCGGCGATTCGGCATGACCAGTGCCGCGCAGTCCGGGAGGCTACGGACGTGGCATCAAAGGGCTAAGACCAACCTCATCCGCCGGACGGCGGCGGCCATCTGGTCTTCCGGGGTGTTGGCATACCCGAGGAGAAATCCCTGCTGCGGGTTGGTGGAATAGCAGAGGGAAAGGGGCCACAGCCAGAGTTTCTCCGCAGCGGCCCGGGCTGCAATTTCGACGTCGCTGAAGCCTGGCGGGAGGGTGACCGTGAGGTGCATGCCCGCTTCCGAGCCGTGGATCTGCAGCAGGTCGCCGAATTCTTTCCGGAGGCAGTCCACCAGGGCCGTGCGCCGGGCCTTGTAGAGGGCCCGCATACGCCGGACATGCCGGCCGAAATGGCCGGCACGCATAAAGTCTGTCATCACCTCCTGAAACAGGTAGGGAGGAAAGATATCCATGGCGAACCGGACCGCGGCAAAACGCTCGACCAGATCGGGCGGAATGACGATGTAGCCGAGACGGAGAGAGGGGCGGAGGACTTTGCTGAAGGTGCCGATGTAGATCACACGGCCATCGGTATCGAGGCCCTGAAGGGAGGGAATGGGCATGCTCTCGAATCGGTATTCGCTGTCGTAATCGTCCTCGATGATCCACGAGGAGGAGCGGCGGGCCCATTCAAGCAGCTGGAATCGCCGGGAGGCACTCATGGTGACGCCAAGAGCGTAGTGGTGCGACGGAGTTACAAAAGCGACACGCGCATCGGGACCGAGGCGCATCCCCGCGTCCACGTCCAGGCCTTCTGTATCGACCGGAACCGGGACGACCCGGCACCCCGAACCGACCAGCAGAGACCGCACAAGGGGATAGCAGGGCTCTTCGATCCATGCGGCGTCGCCCGGGTCGAGCAGCACGCGGGCGGTAATGTCCAGCGCCTGCTGAGAGCCGGAGACAATCATGATCTGATCGGGATCGCAGCGTACTGCGCGCGCTGTCCGAAGGTAAGAGCAGAGGATCTCGCGGAATGGACGCAGGCCGAGGGGCCGGAAGCCGGGATCGTTATAGACGCGCGCGGTGCGGCTATGGCGAACCACCAGTCGGGACCACGCCTCGAAAGGAAACTGATCGAGCGCCGGCTGATGCACCGCGAAGGAGCCCCATCCATAACGCCAGGGAACCCTCTCAAAAGAGGGATAGAGGAGGGAACGCCGGGAGGTTGGACGAGGCGTCGCCTGCGAAGGTAAGGCAGTCTGCGGCTGCGGCCGCTGGGTGGGAATGGTGGCAGACACGAAGGTTCCCGCGCCGACACGGGTTTCGAAATAGCCTTCCGCGAGAAGCTGTGCATAGGCGTCGAGCACAGGGAAGCGGGATATCTCCAGCTCCGTTGCAAGGGAGCGGCTGGAGGGGACCTGCTGCCCAGCCGTCAGATCTCCGCGCAGGATCGCGTTACGAAAGCCTGCATAGACCTGACGATGCAGGGGCATGTCCGCCGCGCGATCAATGGGAATGACCGGAAGGATTCCTGAAGACATTTCAACCATTGGACGGATGGTAGTGGCTATGGTAATTGGACCGCAAGTGGCCCGGTAGAGATGCCAATTTTGCCGGAAAAGTGGCTATGGCACGAGGTCGGCAGGAAGAGGGGGTGTCTTCGACTTTTGCAGGGAGGGCCACTTTGGATTCCGCTTTTCGAGAAAGGCGTGGACACCTTCGCGGAAATCGTCCGTGGTGCGAACTTCGACGTTGGCACGAATGGCGGCTTCGATGTCGTCGGACAGAGAGCGATCGGCGAACGTACCCAGGAGACGCTTGGTGGCCTCCATGGCTGCCGGGCTGTTCCGCTGGAGGCGGGCGGCCAAAGCGCGGGCCTCGGTCATGAGTTCCGGCTCATGCACGATGCGGGTGACGAGTCCGAGAGCCTGGGCTTCCGTGGCAGAGAGAAGACGGCCGGTGAGAAGCAGATCGCGGCTTCGCTTATCGCCGATCTGTGTACGCAGAAATGCGGAGACGATGGCGGGGATAAAGCCGATGCGGACTTCTGTATAGCCAAACTTGGCTTCGGGAACCGCCAGGGTGAAATCGCAGAGGGTGGCGATGCCCATGCCGCCGGCGATAGCAGGACCGTTGACGGCAGCAATCGTGGGCAGCGGCAGGTAGTAGAGGGTGCGCAGGAGGGTGGCGATGCGCTCGGCATCGGCTTTGTATTCCTGGGAAAACGACTGATGGCCGGACTTTTCCGCCATGGTGCGCAGATGCTCGAGATCGAGGCCCGCACAAAATGCAGAGCCGGCCCCGGTGAGAATGACGACCCGGCAAAGGGGGTTGGTGGCAACCGATTCGAGAGCGTCTGTGAGCTCTTCCATCAGTTGATGGGTGAGTGCGTTTCGCTTTTCGGGACGGTTGAGAAGGATGGTGTGGGTGCAGCCTTCGTTATGGATATGGAGCGTTGAATAGTGCGTCATGACGTTCCCCGCGTGACATTGCATGGTAGTGCATTCACGCCGATGCGTGCAGCAGCGCCATGCAAATGGTGCGGAGGAGTATCAACTTTATCGATAGAGTGAAACGCGGACCGGGTCGGTCCTAATGGCTAGACCGCCGTGGTTTCCAACTCCCTGCTGCCGTAACGCGTGCGCACGTACTCGTCGAGGATCTTCTGGAAATCCCGCACGATGGTATCGCCGCGCAGGGTGGTGACCAGGCGGCCATCGACGTAGACCGGGGCTTTGGGTTCCTCGAAGGTGCCGGGAAGCGAGATGCCGATGTTGGCGTGCTTCGACTCGCCGGGGCCGTTGACCACGCAGCCCATCACGGCAAGCTTGAGCTCTTCAACGCCAGGGTACTGGGTTCGCCAGACGGGCATTGAGGTGCGCAGGTAATCCTGGATCTGCTGGGCGAGCTCCTGGAAGAACGTGCTGGTGGTGCGCCCGCAGCCGGGGCAGGCCGTGACCTGCGGGGTAAAGCTGCGGATGCCGAGGGACTGCAGGATTTGCTGGGCGGTGAGAACCTCTTCTGTACGGCTGGCGCCGGGCCTGGGCGTGAGGGAGACGCGGATGGTATCGCCAATGCCCTGCAGCAGGAGCGGGGCAAGCCCAGCGGTGGAGGCCACGATGCCTTTCATGCCCATGCCAGCTTCGGTGAGACCGAGGTGGAGCGGGTAATCGCAGCGAGTGGCGAGCATCTCGTAGACGTCGATGAGATCGCGGACGCCGGAGACCTTGCCGCTGATGATGATCTGGTCGTGGCGAAGGCCGTAACGCTCGGCGGCCGCGGCGGAATCGAGGGCGGAGCGGCACATGGCTTCGAGCATCACATCGCGCGCCGGAGCGGGGTCGGGGCGCTTCGAGTTCTCGTCCATCAGGCGAGTGAGCAGGGCCTGGTCGAGGGATCCCCAGTTCACGCCGATGCGGACGGGTTTGTTGTTCTCGACAGCGCACTCGATCATGGTGCGGAAATTGTCGTCGTCTTTGCGGCCGATGGAGACGTTGCCGGGGTTAATGCGGTACTTGGCCAGCGCCTGGGCGCAGGCGGGGTACTTCTTCAGCAGCTGGTGGCCGTTGTAGTGGAAGTCGCCAATGATGGGGACGTTGATGCCGCGCTTCGCCAGGCCTTCGACGATCTGTGGCACGGCCTGGGCGGCGTGATCATTATTGACGGTGACGCGGACGAGCTCGGAGCCGGCTTCGACAAGCTCGGCAACCTGCTGGATGGTCGAGGCTGCATCGGCCGTGTCGGTATTGGTCATCGACTGGACGACCACAGGGGCTTCCGAGCCGACGCGGACCTGGCCAATTTTCACCGTTACGGTCTTACGACGCTGGATTTCCGGCATGGGGACTCCTCTACTACAGGGTACAGGGTACGGGGCAGAGGGTACAGGGGTTAGCGGAGCGGTCCGAGGTTGCGCCGGAGTTCGCGCAGCGGATAAAAGGTGCCGCGCCAGACCACACCTCCCCGGATGAGGGTGAGGATCATGGAGCGAAGCATGGCGTAGAGGACCAGCAACAGGGCGACAGGGAAGGTGAAGACCCAGACGAGGCTGATGGAGGTGTAAAAGCGCGACGCCTGCTGGTAGAGGAGGGTGACCATCAGAAGCGAGAGGATGCTGGTGACGCGGATGAGAGCGGAAGGGGCGAAGAGTCCGAGGAGAGGAACTCCGCAGAAGACGAGGAGCCCCAGCCACGCGCCGAGAAACAAAATGGGGCTGAAGCGAAAGGTCGCATAGATGTTCTTGGTGAGGTTGTTCACCATGCCGATGGGTCCGGCGGCCCAGTGCAGACGGATCAGATCACGGCCGAAGACCATGCGCTGTCGATAGCCCTGGTGCTTGATTTCACGGCCGAGGCGGAGGTCTTCGAGGATCTCCATGGGGAACTTCTCAAACCCGCCGATGGCGCTGTACACCTCAGAGCGGACGAGGTTGAACGCGCCCGTGCCGATGGATTCCCGGGTGGCCTTCGGATCGGCAACTTTCCAGGGACGCCACACAAGGAGAGTGAGCGACTGAAATATAGCTGCCATCATTCGTTCGCCCCCGGTTTTGAGGATCAGCGTTGGCAGCAGGACGATGTGGTCCGCGGCGGAATCGCCGGCAAAGCGCAGCGCTCGCTCCAGGGTGTCGGGCTGGAAGACGATGTCGCCGTCGGTAAAGAGCAGCCAGGGAGTTCCACTTTGCCGCGCGGCGAGGGCCATGGCGTGGTTTTTGCCCATCCAGCCGGAGGGCAGGGAATCGATGTGGATGACGGAAAGGAATTTGCCGCCGGGCATGGGGCCGGCTAGGACGCGATCCATGAGGGCGCCAGTGTTGTCCGTGGACCGGTCGTCGACGGCGAGGATTTCAAGTGGGATGGTCTGGGCGAGGAGGGAGCGCAGCGTGGCTTCGATGGCGGCCGCTTCGTTGCGGGCGGGGACGATGACTGTGATCTGCGGCCGGCCTTCGGAGATGGACTCCGCAGGCAAGGGATCGTAGCGCGGATCGAGGAGATTCGGGATTCGCGGCAGGTAACGCTGGGCGGCGACAGCGCGCTCCGTCCAGAGACCGAGAAGGATCCCGCTGAGAGTGGTCGCGATCAGGAGGGGCCAGTGCATCGGGTCAGTGAGAGGCGGGGGCGGAGCCGGGTTCGAGGTCCCGCAACCGCGGCGCGAAGCGCGCTCCGGCCAAAAGGATGAGCCCGGAGGCGGCAAGGGCAAAGAGCGTAGATCCGAGTCCGATGCGGAGATTGGTGGCGTCGGAGATGCGGCCGATCAGGCCCGGGGAGAAGGCATCGCCCAGGAAATGAATGGTGAAGAGATTGAGGGAGATAGCTGTGGAGCGGATCGGTGCGGCGACGGAATTGACGATGGCGGCATTGAGAGGACCTGTATTGAGAAAGATGAAGAATTCAGCGGCGTAGGCGCCGGGGACGAGCCAGCGAACCGGTCCAAAGAAGACGAAGGCGGCGAAAGGAATGGCGAGGAGGGCCCCCCAGGCGGAGACCAGGTAAAGCGCGCGGTGATTGCGTTTGAGCCAGAGCTGCGCGAGCCATCCGCCCGCGATCGTGGCCAGCAATCCATCGGCGGCGGTGATTTCTCCGGCGGTGAGGCCGGCCCCGGCGACGGAGTATCCGGCAAAGCGGCACAGAAAGGTGGGAAGCCACGTGGAGATGCCGCCGACGGCGAAGGTCCACATGGCCATCCCAAGGGTGGCGGTCCAGTAGGCGGGATTTCGGAAGAGACCGTGGAGGCTGGTCCGGGTGGCGGTGGGCTGCAAAGTGTCGGCACTGCCGCGCGGGGGCTCGCGCACGAAGAGCCAGAAGGCGAGAGCGATGAGCACACCGGGAGCGGCGGCGACATAGAAAGGCACGCGCCAGCCAAAGTGTCCTCCCAGTTCACCGCCAAGCAGATAGCCGAGGGCTCCGCCCACAGGGATCGTGACGTAGAAGATGCTCAGAACGCGGTTGCGTTCTTCTTCGGGGTAAAAGTCCGCGAGGAGCGCGGGCGCAAAGATGCTGAAAGTAGCCTCGCCAATGCCGACGGCAGCGTGGCGAAGAAGGAGTGTGTCGTAACTGTGGACCGTGGCCGTCAGAAGGGTGGCCGCACTCCAGATGAGCGCACCGGCGACGATGAGGGGCTTACGGGGAAACCGGTCGCCGAGCCAGCCCGTCAGCGGCGCAATGCACATGTAGGTGAAGAAAAAGGCCGAAGTCAGAAGGCCGGCGTGCGCATCGTCAATCCGGAAATCGCGTTGAATGAGGGGTTGTACGCCAGGCAGCACGTAGCGGTCGATGAAGTTGAAGAGGTTGAGGCTGGTGAGGAGAAAGAGAGCCAGACCGGCCGTGCGGAGAGCATGGGCGTGTCGAGGGCTGGCAGTTGCAGGCGGACCCGGCATGGAGTGAGTGCAGGATAGCAGCCCGGAGTGTGCCTCCCGCTAACCCTTCAGCTTGCCCAGGTGGCGGAAGCCGTCGGTTTGCACGAGCAGCCCGGCAAAGAGCGTGAGGTTGTAACAAGCGTGCACGACAAATCCGGCTGCGACAGAATCGGTGACGAGGCGGATGATGCAGAGGATGACGCTCACCATCCCGATGAGGACGAGCGGTCCCCACGAGCCGGAAACCTGCTGAGCATGGACCATGGCGAATGGGATCGAAGTGAGCACGATGGCGACGGGGACGCCGATGACGCGGACAGAGTTCTCGCTGATTGTGCCGCGGCGTTCGAACCAGCGGAAGGCGTTCACGAGGCTGGGCAGGAGAAAACCGCGGAAAGCCAGTTCCTCGGTGAGCGGGGCAAGGGTGATGCCAAACGCCATCAGTATCCAGGCGCCCACGGTGGAGTTGGTAAGATCCTTCAGAATGGGGGGAGCCTTCGGCATGGGCAGGAAGTTGCCGGCCAGAGTGATGACCAGTCCGGTGGCGAACCCGAGGAGGGCCAGGCGCAACAGCGAGCGGCCCGCCGCAGCGATGTTCCAGTGAACGCCACGAGCGAGCGAGCGGCCCCACCACAAGGAGAAGACGAAAGCCGCGAGAGCCCACTGAATGCCGTACGCGACGGCCTGGGCGCTGATGGCGTAACGGACCTCATGTCCCATGCGCAGGATGACTGCCTGGGTCGCAACCGTGCGGAGCACCAGGCGCAGGAAGCCAAAGGTGACAATCCATGCGCCGATGAAGGAGGGCACAAGCAGCGCAAAAAAGACCAGAGTATGACCGAGATTGGGAATCAGTCTGGGGGGCGGCGGTACGGGCGCAGGTTCCACGGGGGAAAGCGGCGGCTCGATCGGGTGCCACAGATAGCTTGTCCCGTTGGCGAAGGCAGGAGCGGGCTCGATATCCGCGGCGCCGGAGGACTCAGGAGCGCGGGTCTCGGGATCCGAGCCGGTCGGCGGCAGTTGACTGGGGTCGGCGTCGTTCATTGCACCGTCTCTTTTTTCCTTTCGGCGGTCCGAGGGCGCCGGCGGCGGTTTCCGTTGGCAGGATCTGCCTGGCTGCTGGTTGGGCTGACAGATCCAGCATAAAAGGGCCGGAGGAATTGGCCAGTATACGAATGGGGGATAGCGGCCACCTGTTCCGGCGGCCCCTCCGCAACGATTTGGCCGCCGCCCTCGCCGCCCTCGGGGCCGAGATCGATGACCCAGTCCGCATTGCGGATGACGTCGAGGTTGTGCTCAATGATGATGATCGTATTGCCCAGATCGGTCAGGCGGTGCAGGACTTCGAGAAGCTTGCGCACGTCGTCGAAGTGGAGTCCCGTGGTGGGTTCGTCGAGCAGGTAGAGCGTGCGGCCGGTCTGGCGCTTGGAGAGCTCGCGAGCCAGTTTCATGCGCTGGGCCTCGCCGCCACTCAGCGTGGTTGCCGCCTGGCCGAGGTGAATGTAGCCGAGGCCGACGTCGACGAGGGTTTCCAGCTTCTGCCGGGCCTGGGGAATGTCACCCAGCACCGGCAACGCGTCTTCGATGGTGAGGTCGAGGATATCGGCGATCGAATATCCGTTAAACTTTACCGCCAGCGTTTCCTGATTGTAGCGGCGGCCGTTACAGACTTCGCACTGGACGTAGACATCCGGGAGGAAGTTCATTTCGATGCGGCGCTGGCCTTCACCCTGGCAGGCTTCGCAGCGGCCTCCCTGCACGTTGAATGAAAAGCGGCCTGCTTTGTAGCCTCGTTCGCGGGATTCCGGGAGCATCGCAAACAGATCGCGGATCGCCGTGAAGACGCCGGTGTACGTGGCCGGGTTGGACCTGGGGGTGCGGCCGATGGGGGACTGGTCGATACGGACGGCCTTGTCGAGCAGATCGAAGCCCCGGATGCGTGTGTGCTGGCCAGGCGCCTCGCGCGAGCCATAGAGTTCCTTGGCGAGGGCGCGGTAGAGAATGTCGTTGACCAGCGTGCTTTTGCCGGAGCCGGAGACGCCGGTGACGACAGTCATGACGCCGACGGGGAATTTGACCGTGAGGTTCTGCAGGTTATGGCTGCGGGCGCCTTCGACGGTAATCCACTTGCCGGAGAGCGCACGCGGAACGAGGCGCTGCAGCGTCGAGATTTCTCCGGCGAGGTAGCGTCCGGTCAGCGAGGCCGGCGTGCGCATGATGGATTCAGGAGAACCCTGCGCAACGACCTGGCCGCCCAGCCGGCCGGCGCCAGGGCCGAGATCGAGAACGTAGTCGGCATGGCGGATTGTCTCTTCGTCATGCTCAACGACGAGGACGGTATTGCCGAGATCCCGCAGCGATTCCAGCGCATGGATCAGCCGCTGGTTGTCACGCTGATGGAGGCCGATAGAGGGCTCGTCCAGTACATAGAGCACACCGCGGAGACGGGAGCCGATCTGGGTGGCGAGGCGGATGCGCTGGCCTTCGCCGCCAGACAGAGTGGCGGCGTTGCGGTCCAGAGAGATATAACTCAGGCCGACGGAGTTGAGGAATTGCAGCCGCTCGACGATTTCCCTGCGCAGACGCTCGGCAATCAGCGCCTCGCGTGCGGTGAAGCCAATGCCGCGGGCTCGTTCCAGAGCGCGATCGATCGGCAGCGCGGTGAAGTCGGCGATCGACATGCTGTCGATTTTGACGGCGAGGGATTCCGGTCGCAGGCGCCGGCCGTGACAGACGGGGCATTCCGATGCCGACATGTACTGCATCATCCATTCGCGGTACGCATCGGAGCGGGCTTCCTCCAGCGAATCGCGGAGCCAGGCCAGAACGCCATGGAATCCTGTACGCGGCGCCTCGGACTGGGGCGGCCCATAGAGCAGCAGGTCCTGTTGTTTCTGCGGTAGTTGTTCGAACGGCTTCTGCAGATCGATCTTGTAGCGGTCGGCTGCGAGGCGGACGAGGCGGTGCAGATACTGCGAAGAGGAGCCAGGGCCCAGTGCCCCGTCAAGGAGGGGCTTTGACCAGTCACTGATGATCCTGGCCGGATCGAAGTCGTAGATGCTGCCGAGGCCGTGGCACTCGGGGCAGGCGCCGTAGGTGCTGTTGAACGAGAAGCTGCGCGGTTCCAGCTTCGGCACATCCAGGCCGCAGTCCGGGCAGGCCATCGACGAGGAGTACAGTTGCTCATCCTTCTGGGTCGCGACCAGGACCAGGCCGTTAGCCATCTGCAGGGCTTTCTCGACTGATGCCGCAAGAGCCTTCTCGATTCCGGGCTTCAGGACCGCGCGATAAACCACCGCTTCAATGGTGTGATTTTTGCGCTTTTCCAGGTTGAGCGGCTCAGCCAGATCGCGTATCTCGCCATCGACACGGGCGCGGAAGCCCTGCTGATCGAGCTTGTCGAGAAGGTCCTTGAATTCACCCTTGCGTCCTCGAACCACCGGAGCATAGATGGTGACGCGCTCGCCGGGGGCAAGGGCCAGAATGCGCTCCACAATCTGCTCGGCGGACTGGCGCGAAATCTGGCGGCCGCAATTCGGGCAGTGGGGCACCCCGACAGAGGCGTAAAGGAGGCGGAGGTAATCGTAAATCTCGGTAATGGTGCCGACGGTCGAGCGCGGACTCCGGCTGGTGGTCTTTTGCTCGATGGAGATGGCCGGACTGAGGCCTTCAATGGAGTCGACGTCGGGCCGCTCGATCTGGTCCAGGAACTGGCGCGCATAGGCGGAGAGGGTTTCCACGTAGCGCCGCTGTCCCTCTGCATAGATAGTGTCAAAGGCGAGCGAGGACTTCCCGGATCCGGAGAGACCGGTGACGACGGTAAGCGCATTCCGGGGAATCTGAACGCTGATGTCGCGTAGGTTATGTTGACGAGCGCCGCGAACGGTAATTTGGGTGATGGCCATGGAGGATGCAGGTGACTTTGGTAGTAGCGAAGCACGCGAAAGTTGCAGCAAACGGCGCGTTTACCAGTTGCAAAACGGAACGCTGCGGCTAAAATCGGGAAAGATAGTCCTTTTGGTATCTTATTCGGCAATAGAAAAGTGGGTCAACGTGTGCACTTTTCTGTTAAGAATGACATCGGAACGATCATCGGCCGGTCATGCGGAACGTGTCGGCGCATCTTAGTCCAGGAGACCCGGGCACCGGGTACGTTTTCTGATATGCAGGACGCAATGAATTTGCTGATGCTGGTATGCGCGACCCTCGCTTCTCTGGCCTTTGGAGTTCTTCTGGCGTATGGCGTTTGCCGAGGGGCATTCGCGATGCTGCGACAGCATGCCGGACTGGTGGCTGCGGAGCGAGCGAAAGCGAACATGGCGCCGGTATCACAGCAGTAACCTTTTCCTCCTGATCTTTGCGCCGGATCTGGCGCGATCGCCTAGCCCAGTCAATTTTGCGTGGCGGGACTGCTCTGTCTCGTGTCACTCGGTCCGAAACGCGCCGAGAGGCGGCGGTCGCACGGAAGGGCGGTCGGCGCACCTTTTGCGCGAGGCTGATGCTGACAACAGCGCCAAGAATCGCTGCAGCACCTGGCGGCTCACGCAATTCAGCAGGTGCTCCATCGACCGACCGGACCAGCACACAACAGCCGATAGGCTTCGTTAATAGAAGCCATGCGATCACCGGCCAGCTTCTGCTGGAAAGGGCCGCCCCGCGTCACGCGGTCGGGATGATGTCGGCTGGCCATCTTCCGATATGCGGCCCTGATCTGTTCCCGCGTGCTCGTCGCCACAACGCCCAGGACCCGGCACGCCGATTCCAATGTGAGCGGATAAACAATCGTGGCTTCATCCGCTGCGTGCCCTTCATCCCCCTCCTCGTCATCGGGTCCGCGCAGATTCGCCATCGAAGCCCGCTCAGCGCGCCCCTCGCGAAGCGACCACGCCGGCTGAGTTGAAGTCTCCGCCGGGGCCTCACAGAACGGCGTGAAGGAAGAGAAGGCGACCCACGCCGGCAGTTCGCTGTTGCGGCTCTTCCGCTCTGTCTGCCGGCGCAGAAAGTTCTCCGAGGCCACCGCAACGCCCGCGGTCCAGCTATCCATAAAGAAGGCCGCATCAGGCTCAGTCTTCTCGCCCAGAACCTGCTCGATCCGCGTGAAAAGGGATGCGCCCCTTTCCGGGCTGCTCGGCTGAGCCGCAGCTGCTCCCCGAACTCCCGCAGGCGACGCCTCATCGATCAGCCAGAAAGGATCCACGACTGACTTATCGGCATGCCATGCGATTCGTTCTCCCCCCGAGTGGAATTCACGGAGGAGAGGGCCGCTTTATCTCGTTGAGAGAGTCTTCTGCGGGATCTATCAGAAGCCGTTCGCGGGCGCGCGGCTGGTCGATTTTCCGTCATCGCATTGACATTTGCGTGTCAGTTCCGTGGAGGCATGAACGTGGCAAAGAGGGAAGGAGGCTCTCCGCGCATGGGTCGTGCGCCCAAAAGGCTGGCTTTTATAGGGAACCCGCAGGAAAGGGTGGCCCGTGTGAGGCTTCAGGCGATGATCAGCAGTCTGGCTATCGCCGTGCAATTAGGGACCCGAGCGAGGCACGATGCGATCCTGGCGGGTGACAGGCGCTTCGAAGGATGTTCCCTGACCGCTCATGATGGATGCCCATTCAGTGCCGAAGTACGGGCTACTTACGATCAGACTGCAGCTTCCGACCACAAAGGGGAGATAAACAATCGTGAAATCAGAGCTTTCAAAACGGTTTCTTGGCCCAACCGGACTGGAAATTACGACGGTAGGATTCGGCGCCTGGGCCATTGGCGGCGGGGGCTGGGCGTTTGGGTGGGGTCCGCAGGATGATTCGAGTTCGATCGCAACCATGCGCCACGCGATCGACCGCGGGGTCAACTGGATCGACACTGCAGCCGTTTATGGCCTCGGTCATTCGGAAGAGGTTGTTGGGCGGCTCCTGCGTTCGTTGCCGGCGTCAGACCGTCCGTTTGTATTCACAAAGTGCGGATTGATCTGGGACAAGAGCAATCCGATGGCAGAGCCGAAGCGCGTGCTCAGGCCCTTGTCGATCCGCAGTGAATGCGAAGCGTCGCTTCGCCGCCTCGGAGTCGACCGCATCGATCTTTATCAGTTTCACTGGCCAGACGAGACGGGCACTGCGGTCGAGGATTCGTGGGCCGAGATGGGCCATCTCATAGACGAGGGCAAGGTCAGATTTGCAGGCGTGTCTAATTTCGATGTTTCCCTGCTCGACCGCTGTGAGGCCCGGCACCACGTCGATTCGCTGCAGCCACCGTTTTCGCTCATCCGCCGAGATGCAGGCGAACGTGAGATTCCGTGGTGCGACGAATACAACACCGGAGTGATCTGCTATAGCCCGATGCAATCAGGCCTGCTTACGGACAATTTCAACGCGGATCGTGTGGCTGCAATGGCCGCCGATGACTGGCGCCGTGGTTCGCCCGAATTCCAGGAGCCTAATCTGAGCCGGAACCTTGCGTTGCGGGACGCTCTCGGTCCAGTCGCACGGCGGCATGGAACCACGGTTGCTGCAGTTGCGATTGCCTGGGTGCTTTCGTGGCCGGGTGTTACCGGAGCGATTGTCGGTGCGCGGTCACCCGAGCAGGTGGACGGCTGGATTTCCGCTGCGGATTTGGTGCTGACGAACGCCGACCTGAATCAAATTGCTCAGGCCATCGAGGCCACACAAGCCGGGACCGGACCCTCGGCGGCTGATTTGAGAGCAGCGTAAGGCAAGAGCTCGAACAACGTCTCCAGCGAGCCGGCGCGCCGCCCCTTCCTGTCGTCGCCGGCTCGTAACTTTTTTGCCGAGGACAAGATC
>JBAUZR010000346.1:0-3302 GCA_049585375.1 Acidobacteriaceae bacterium | reverse complement strand
CGGCTCCTCTGCAAATCCCGGTGGCACCGGTCGCTCGCCCAGCAGTAGCTCCGTCGTCCGGTCCACATCCTCCATCCGGGTCCACGCGTAATTGTGCTCGAGGAAACGGATGGTCGATTCGAACAGGTAGCTGTTCGCGATCACATTGTCCTGCAGTGACCGGGTGCGTCCCCACACCACCGAGCTCACCCAGTTGCCGCTCCCGCTCAACGGTCGGTTGTACATCGCCGACGCAGTCGTACGCGCCTGGTCTTCACTCGGAAACAGCGCCTCAGGACTGTGCAGACGCCCGTAGGACACCTGCCCGCTCCAGTTCTGCCTCGGCTGCAGCGTCAGTCGCGTCGCCCAGGAATCCATTGCCCCCTGCTGCACCTCCCAGCGGTGCTCATCCGGCTCCCTGCCGTGAAAACCGCTCGCCTCCATGCGCGCCCACCGCCATGCCAACCCCGCCGTTACCACGTCATCGGAGATATGCGTTGAGTCTTCCTGGTGGTGCCCCAGCGTCGCCACCGGATCCTCCAGCGCCGACGCGCGATGCGGAAAGGCCACCGGCCCCAGCGCCGGGTCCCCCACCGGTGCCGCGTACAGGCTCACCAACGTGTGCGCCGATGCCCGCACATCGTAAAGAGCTGCCGCCTCCATGATGAAGTCATGCGGGTGCTGCCCATCCACTATGGGATTTCCAAAGGCCGTCTCACCCTGCTGGAACAGCAGCGGATATTGCCGCCCCGTGATCGTCGCCGGCTCCAGGCTCAGCATCGTTCGCAGCGTCAGTTCCTGCCTCCCGCGGCTCCACTGCGCCATCGGCATCCACCAGTTCGTCGAGAACAGCTTGTCGCCGCCCCGTGGACTGGTCTGCTGAATATCGGCTACGAAAGCGTTCCCGTGGAACATCGTCATCCACCTTCCGTGCATCGCCATCCACATTGTTTGCGGCACGGAATTCGGCTCCGCGCTCGTGCCCGAAGTCACGTGGCTGCGGATTTCCCCTTCCAGCGTGTGCGGCGTCCCCATCGGCATTTGTGCCCTCGCCAGCGTGCCGCTCAGCAGCAGCCCCAGCGCCCAGCGATTAATTCTCATGAAGTACTCCTCGCAGATTGCCGCACGGCTATCGCAGCGCGGACGGTCCCCACTCTGGAATGCACAACGCGCATCCCCGGAATCAGGCGAGGAATTTTCTCTAGATCCGCAAAGGGAGGGGTTCGCCTGGCGGCGATCCAGGCTCGGCTCTCAGGTGGTGCCCCACAACCAACAGCTGCGGCACACTCAGCCCGTCAATAGGGGAACCACGCAGCGTCGCGATCGGCCCAATTTCAGCCATTAGTCGGGCCGCTGCGTCGGCCGTCGCCGTGTATCCTGCGGCCGATTCTGTAACCGCCGCACAGCACGCTGTTGTTTCGCCCGAGCAACACATCCGCGCGCACCCGGCGTGCAGAGCGGGACCCAGACACAGGAGAATCCCCATCAGCCAGCAGGCATACCGGATTGGCATTGAAGCGCGGTGCACGCGGGGCTCCTGTTTCCAGGATACCCCATTCCGCGATGACTGCAGGCTCGGCCCCACGTCTCCCAATCCAGCCGGGGCCGTGAACCACAATGTGACACCCACCAACCTCAGTGTCTGAACGCGGCGGAAACAGAAAAACGCGCTTTCCGAACCGATGCCCTCCCCTGTGGCATCCTGTAGGAGCAGATGGCCCCCGACCGCTCTCACCCTCGTCTTTCCTTCGAGCGCACCATTGCCAGCGCGCGCCAGACGATGGTGCTCAGCGAAGTTGCCAAACTGGCCATCGACAGCTTCCGCTCATCGAAAGTCCGCTTTGCCCTCACCGCCCTCGGCATGGTAATCGGCACCGCCTCGATCATCCTCGTCGTCGCCATTTCGGCCACCGGACGGCAGTACATCATCGCTCAGATTCAGGGCATCGGCACGAATCTCGTCGAGTTGGAGTACGCAGGCGGCGGAGCCGGTGCCGTCAGTAACAACCAGACTGATTTTCTGAACTTTGAAGACGAGCAGGCGATCGACGAGCGCGTACCCGCCGTCGCCGCCTCCTCCGTCGTACTGGAAATGCACGAGAGCCTCAGCTTCAGCGGCCTCTCCAAAGACGTCCTGGTTCTTGGCGTGGAACCCTCTTACCGCCAGGTCCGCAACCTCGTCGTCCTCAACGGCCGCTTCTTCGACGACGAAGACGAAGCCACGGGAACCAAAGTCGCCGTGGTCACCGATCCCTTCGCAAGCGCCATGTTCGGCAGCCCCGATGAAGCCATCGGCCGCAACTTTCAAATCAAGGGGCTTCCGTTCACCATCATCGGGACCTTTAAAGAACGTGTGGAAACCTTCGGCCAGACGGAAATCGCCAATCAGACCATTCTCATCCCCTACTCTGTAGGCCGCTACTTTACCGGCACCGACAACGTGAAGCAGATGTACTTCTCCGTCCGCGACCAGAATGACGTGGAGGATGCCGCTAAACAGATCGTCGCGGTTGTCCATTCCCGCCATCAGCCCGCTTCGGTCTACACGGCGCAGACCATGACGGCCCTCATCACCACGGCCGGCCTGGTCGTCAACGCCCTCACCGTCATGCTGCTGCTCGTCTCCGGCGTCACCCTGGCCGTCGGCGGCGTCGGCATCATGAACATCATGCTCGCCACCGTGCGCGCCCGCACCCGCGAAATCGGCATCCGGAAAGCGCTCGGCGCCACCTCGCGGGAAATCAAGCTTCAGTTCCTGATGGAGGCCCTCTTCGTCTCCCTCTTCGGCGGCCTCATCGGCGCTGTGATTGGCCTCGCCATTCCCTTTTCGGTCCGGTTCTTCACCAGTTATCGCATCCCGGTCTCCGGATGGTCGGCCGTCGTCGGACTGGTCGCCTCGGCCGGCGTCGGCATCATCTTCGGTACGCTGCCCGCCAATCGCGCCGCCGCTATGGACCCCATCGAATCCCTGCGGTACGAATAGCGGGCAGACGAACTCGTCCCTACTGGATCTTCACTCCCGCCGGGATCACCGCCACCGCCATATCCAGCTGCGTTCCATCAGGAACGTGCACGTTCTTCCCCTTCGAGGTAAACGTCGCCGAAGTCGGCTGGTGAATGTCACTCTGCAGCGTCACCCCCGGCACCCCATTCTGTGCCTGCTGCTGCGTGCCGGAGGGCTGGGCCTGCGGCTCCATTGGCTGCGGCGCACTCGGCGCCGAACTACCCGTTGCAGCTCCTCCGGACAGTGGCGCCCCGCTCATGCCCCCAGCGCCGCCCGATGGCATCCCGCCCCCGGCCGCTGCTCCTGCCCCCTGTTGCTG
>JBAUZR010000345.1:0-2651 GCA_049585375.1 Acidobacteriaceae bacterium | reverse complement strand
TGATGGCATTGATATCGGCAGCAGGCAGATTCACAGTGCCACCTGTGAAGCAGGTGTTCCAGGTGGAGCCTGCGGTGCCGGGTCCGCAGGGGCCGTTGGGACCGGCAATCGCAAACGGGATGGGGTTGGAGCTGAGGCCGCTGGCATTGGTAGCGCTGTTGACCTCGTTCGTGTCGTTCGTCAGGTTCGCATAGCCGGACCCGTTGCGAGCGAGCTGAGCGTCGGTGGGAACCGGGGTCTGAGTGGTGGCCGCGGTGGCGTTACGGAATCCCTGATAGGCAGTGAAGAAGAACAGCTTGTTCTTGATCACAGGACCGCCGAGGGTGCCGCCGTAGAGGTTCTGGTGGAAGACCGGGCGTTCTCCGGGCAGGGAGAAGTAGTCTCCGTTATTCATGAAGGTGTCGCGATAGAACTCAAAGCCGTCGCCATGAAACTTGTTCGTACCACTCTTAATTGTTTCGTTGACAATGGCACCAGAGTTACGGCTATATTCCGGATTCTGCGAGCTGGTCAGGAAAGTGACTTCGCTGAGAGCGTCAGGATTCACGATGAGCGCCTGCTCCTGCAGCGGCCCGTCGTTGATGTCGGCGCCGTCGAGCAGATAGCTGTTCATCTGGGTCTGGTTGCCGTTGGATGAGTAGTTGCCGAAGCGATCGGCGGACTCGACGGTGCCCGGCGTCAGCTTCTGCAGAATGGAAGCGTCGCGGCCGAGGAGCGGCAGCTGCTCGATCTGCTGGGCGGTGACGGTGGCCTTCAGCTGCGTGTCCGAGGTGTCAACCTGAATGGCATTCGCGTTGACCTGGATGGTCTGTGAAACGGAGCCGGTGGCCAGCTTCGCGTCCACGTCACGGTTCTCATTGATGCTGAGCGTGATTCCGGTGGACTGGGAGGCCTGAAAGCCTTCTTTCTCAACCCTGATGGTATAGGGGCCGCCGATAGCCAGCTGCGGGAAGATGTAGTATCCCTTGCCATCGGTGGTCTGATTGGAACTGATGCCAGTGCTGGTGTTGGTGACGGTCACGGTAGCGCCAGGAACGACGGCTCCGCTGGTGTCAGTGACGGTGCCATGGATGCTGGCATAGGTGCTCTGCGCATGAGCGCGGGGCATTTCGCAGAAGGGGAAGACTGCGATCAATAAGACAGAGAGCCAGGTAATGCGCCTAAGCGACATGGATCCTCCCAAAAATGTGAAGTGGGTCCTTGTGGGTGACTGCCAGGGGCTGGAGAGCGCTGAGCTGGATTTCGCATGGGTGGAAATCCTTGGGAAAAGCGCGTTGGTCGCCCGAAAAATGAAAGCCAGGGGTATTCGACAGAAATTTGTAGATTGATACTGCACACATAAGCAACCTTTGCGCAGCTGCACTTTATAGACCAGATCGCCAGGTGCGAATCGGGCAACCTGAGCGTCTCTGTGGATAACTATTCGTGGAAGTGGTAACAAAGGTACTGTTTTGTAAACGATAAACCTATGGATCGGCGACCATGTCATCGAGATCGGAAGGTGAATTGCTGCGGGCCGCGCCGCAGCCCTCCTGGCAGTTGGCTCTCATTTTTCATAGGGCACCCGGCCGGATCTATGGAAAAGAGAATGAACCTGCAAAGGTACGGTCGGTCGAAGTCCTGGGTGACCCAGGGTTGAGGCGGGGAACTTACTTCCTGGACGTCTGAGATTTCGGAGGGAGTTCCTACCGGAAATGGCAGCGGGACGGAGTCCGCGGAATCAGATGCCGAGCTTCTTGACTTCCTCGTTGTAGTACTTGCGATACAGGATGTCCCATTCCTGGCTGCCTTCGGGAATGATGCGGCGCTGGGATTCGATCTTCAGGCGGGCGGCCTGATCGATGCGCGTTTCTTCCAAGAGGAGGTGTTCGAGCGCTTTTCGGGCTTCCTGGCGGATGGTATTGCGATCCTCGAGGAAGTCGCACTCCGGGGTCTCGGCGAGAGTATCGGCGACGACGTGGGCGAGCTTGTTGAGTTTGTCGCGGGAGATTCTCACAGGACCGCCTTGTACTTGCGCGCGAGCTCGGTTTTGACCTTCTTGAACATCTCGGAATAGCTGGCGCCGGTGCGCTGCATCTCGTCCTGGTAGGCCTCCAGGATGACGCGGACTTCATCGTTAATGCGGTCCTCGAGGGACAGCTCTTCGAACAGACCGTTATAGACGCGCTCCTGCACGGCGGCCGGTTTCGCGGTCTGAATCATTTTGGCGTCGGTGAGGTGCTTGACAGTGTGGCGCGCCAGGTAGCCAACGTACTCACGAGAGAAGATCATCGGAACTCATTTGGAATATAGCACATGAGAACCGGCCGCTCGGGGTGGCAAAGCGGGTTGTGGAGATTGCCGGCACGCTTCGGGTTGAGGCTCAGGGTTCGCGAGGTGCGCCTGTCTAAAGAACAGAAGTTCCGGGGAAAGCGCCCGGTGCCTGATGCGGCGAGGTGCAGGGCTGCGGAGCTCATTGAGGAGAGTGCTTCGAGTCGCGGATGCGGCGGATTTCGTCCATGCGCTGGGCGAGGAGTTTTTCGCGGCCTTCCTGGGTGGGGTGGTAGTAGCGGCGGCCGCGGAGGGATTGAGGCAGGCACTCCATATCGGCGACTTTGCCTTCGACCTCGTGGGCGTATTCGTAGCCTTTTCCGTAGTCGAGTTCCTTCATC
>JBAUZR010000344.1:0-11192 GCA_049585375.1 Acidobacteriaceae bacterium | reverse complement strand
GTATCATCCCCGGGAGTTGCTCTCCGCCGTCGCCTCCGCCGTCAGAGCAGAAACCTCCGGTTGTGAAGGTTGAACCAGAATTAGACGGCAACTCAAGTACGTTCCGTTGATCGGCGCGGTATTCGGTTGCGTTCCCCCTGTTCCTTTGGGAAGCCTGCATGGCCTCCCTGCAGCAGGCGAGGGGCCCAGCACATTCTCGCACCGCACCCAATCCTTTCCGAGCTCGTGTGTCGGGTTGCATCCCGCACGTGGGGTTCGGAGCTGACGAATATTACGTTCCCGATTTCCGGAAGACCCGGCCCGTCGCCACCTTCTCCGCAAGGCCGCAGGCTAAGCCGACAGGACCCGATGAGGAAACTGGAACCCGAACCCCCAGGATCATCGCACCAGGAAGTGCACGCATGACAACAGAGCAGAACCAGCCTCAGCCCCCGGCCGACTATCCGGCCCAGGCCCAAGCCTCCCATCCGGGGCAGTCTGAAGGACCGGGCGGACACCGACGCCGCCGCCGCCGGCGGAAGAACAAGCGCGGTGGAGGCGGACAGGCCAACGGACAGAGTCCGCAGCCGGTCCAAAATCAGCAGGCGCAGCCGCAGGCGCATAAGCCAAAACCGCCCAAGCCGCAGCCCTCGAGCCAGACTCGTTTCTTCAAGAACGGCAATGGCCAGCAGCAGGGGGGCGGAGGCGGCCGGCGCCGCAACAAACAGCGGCGCGAGCGCGTCTTCGTTGGTCCCATGGACCACAGCTACCGCACCGTCAACGGCAACATCGCCGACGGTCCGCCCTCCACCATCGAGTTCCGGAATGGCAACGTGAACGGCAACGGCCATTACGCGGAAAACGCCGCTGCCTGGGAGCCGCCTCCGCCACCCGTCCGCGAAGACGCCCCCGTGCGCATCTTCCTCTTCATCGAGGACCTGTTCTTCTTTGCGAAGATCAACGAGACGGCGCGGAAACTCGGCATCAAAGTTGCCTTCGTGAAAAATGAGCCGGAAACCGTCGCCCGCCTCTTCGATGCTCCGGAAGACGGAAAGCCGTCTCTGATCGTTTTCGATCTGAACAACGCGGCCGCCAAGCCCCTCTCGCTGATCCCGAAGATCAAAACGAAGCTCAAGAAGGGCACTTCGGTCATCGGCTTTCTCTCGCACCTGCAGGGCGATCTGAAAGCCAAGGCGCTCGAAGCGGGCTGCGACATGGTGATGCCGCGCTCTGCCTTTTCGCAGAACCTGCCTACGCTGCTGCGGCGGCATGGACTCGACGAGGAAGAAGAAGCGGAATACGCGCAGATGTAAACGGGCGCGTCCCGATCAGCCCCGGCTGCGGCCGGGGCCTTTGTTTTGCGGAGCGTTGCGAGCCAGGGACGCTTCGCCCCTGACCAGGCTTCCGCGCCCCATCAAACCCCCGCCAACTGCCGCGCAAGCAGTTGGTCGCGGAGAAGCTCGGCCCATGTATGAATCGTCGTCCAGTTCCGCGCATCGGTCGCCGGCACATTTTTCATTGCGGGCAGCAGGCTGAAAGGAAAGCCCAGCTTTGCCGGATCCCAGCGGCCGCCGAAGACCTGCTGAGATACCGGCGCAAACCAGGGGAACTTCGCCAGTTGTTTTGAGAGCTGTCGCCGCGCCGTAACAAACTCCTCTTCTTTATCGTGAACCGGACCGAGGACGAAAAGCGCTACCGGGTGCGCGGGCAGCTCCTTGCGGAAAGCCGAGAGAAAGCGGCGCCCGTCGCCATGCAGACGCATCATGTACAGCGGGATTCCCAGGACCACGGCACCGTAACTGTCGAGTGTCTGCACCTCGCGCACGGGGCGCCTCTCAACGGCCAGTCCGCCTGCCCGTAGGGTGGCGACTATCGACTCGGCCACTTCACCGGTCGAGCCATTGCGGGTTGCCCATGTGACCAGAACAGGTTTTTCCATAGAGAACCTCCGCTCCTCTTTTTTCCGGAGACGGGCGACGGCGGGTAAGAGCAGGAAGAGCCGCGCGGCGGCGAGATCTCGCGGTGACCGCCAGCATGGCACGGGTTGAGAATCGCCGCCGTATCGGCTGTCACAGGTACGGCGGCGTTTCGCCAGGGAACCTGATATTCTGCCGGGCCGGGATAGCCAGCGCGGCCTGGAGCCGCTTTGCCCGCGAGCGCGATCACGTGTACCGGGACATTTACGCCCGGCGGTACAATAACCCGCGCCGCCCCAGGGCGCATCCGACCCTGAGTGCGGCTCTCCCCGGCGCCGCACTCCGCCTGCCATGAATCTTGCCGTCCACCCGCCGATTCTGCCCATGCTGGCCAAGCGTGTGGAGGAGATGCCGCCGGCAGGCGTCTTCCTCTTCGAGCCGAAGTGGGATGGCTTTCGCACCCTGGTCTTCCGGGATGGCCACGAGATCGTGCTGCAGAGCCGGGACGAAAAATCGCTGAACCGCTATTTCCCGGAGCTGCTCGAGCCCCTGCAGGCCCAGTTGCCCGCCCGCTGCGTGCTCGATGGCGAGATTGTGATCGCCCGCGACGGCCGCCTCGACTTCGATGCGCTCCAGCTCCGCATCCATCCCGCCGCTTCACGCGTGCGGCTGCTCGCCGCGCAAACTCCCGCCTCCATCGTCTTCTTCGACCTGCTCTGCGAAGGCAAAAACGACCTCCGCCAGGAACCATTCGAGCATCGCCGTGCTCAACTGGAAAGGCTTCTTGCCTCCGCGCGCGATCCGCTCCACCTCACGCCCGCCACCCGCGACCGCCATGTGGCTCTGGACTGGTTTCGCCGCTTCGAGGGTGCCGGACTGGATGGCGTCGTGGCCAAGCCGCGGGCCGGCGTCTACGAGCCGGACAAGCGCGTCATGCTCAAGATCAAGCACGAGCGGGACTGCGACTGTGTCGTCGCCGGTTTCCGCTGGTACAAGGCCAGCCATGGCAAGGCGATCGGATCGCTTCTGCTCGGCCTCTACAATGAGGCGGGAGCGCTGCAGCATGTGGGCGTGTGTGCCAGCTTCACCGCGGAAAAACGCCGCGAGCTGGTCGCCTTCCTGGAGCCCTGGCGTAAAAATGCCCTCGCGGATCATCCCTGGAAAAGCTGGGCCGACGCCGGTGACGGCGAGCATCGCATGCCAGGCGGGCAAAGCCGCTGGAGCCAGGGCAAAGATCTGTCCTGGGAGCCTCTGCGTCCCGAGCTCGTCGTCGAGGTGGCCTACGAGCACATGCAGAACGGCCGCTTTCGCCACATGGCCCATTTCCGCCGCTGGCGCGACGACAAGAAACCCTCCGATTGCACCTATGCCCAGCTCGAAGTGGTTCCACCGCAGGAACTACAAGCGATTTTTCCTCGCGCTCGCTGAGCGCCGCCAGCTTACTCCGCTTTCTTCTCTCGGCGTGGCTTCGTCGGCGCCCCAGGCACGTCGTCCGGATCGGGCTTCTCCTGCGGCGGCCGCAGCGCCTCCGGCACGTGGCGCAGGTTCACGCGAATGCGCGTCCATGTCGAGGACCGTCCACGCATCGAGTCCACCAGCACATCATCTGCAGCCAGCAGCTGCGCCGCCCCCGCGTGGCGCTGCTTCCACCGCAGGAGCCCGACGAGCGCCGCTTCTCTACTCGGCGAATTCGCCACCGTGATCAGCGGCATCTTCGCGCGGGGGCTCGCTGCCTTCTTCGCGCGCGACGGAGCTATCCGTGCTGCCTCGCCAGCCATCTTGCGGAAATGCGGCGGCCAGGGCGCGTCGCCCATCCCCTCCGCCTCATCTTTCGCTGCCAGCTCCAGCAAGACCTCGAGGGAACCCGCAGCCGCATCCATCTCCGCATGCGGATCGCCGACCTTCGCGAACCGTGTGGGCATCGACAGCACTGTAAAATCCGCCGGATCGCAGGCCGTTACCTCGTCCCATGACAACGGTGCGGACACCCGCGCGTCCGGCACCGGCCGTACCGAATAGGCTGAGGCCGTGGTGCGGTCCTTTGCGTTCTGGTTGTAGTCGAGAAAGACGCCGTGCCGTTCCTCCTTCCACCACTTCGAGGTCGCAATCTCCGGAATGCGCCGCTCGACGGCCCGGGCCAGTGCCAGCGCCGCCCGCCGCACTTCGGTGAAATCCCATCGCGGCTCAATGCGCACCAGGATGTGCATGCCGCGCGAGCCGCTGGTCTTAGGCCATCCGCGCAGCCCGGCTTCTTCCACAACGGCGCGGGCCTCGAGCGCCACGCGCTGCACATTGGCCCATCCCACGCCGGGCCCGGGATCCAGATCCACTCGCATCTCATCGGGATGATCGAGATCTGCCGAGCGCACCGGGTGGGGATGCAGCTCCAGGCAGCCGAGGTTGACGATCCACGCAAGACCCGCCGCGTCGTCGACCACCAGTTCCTCTGCGGTGCGCCCGGAAGGAAAGCTCAGCGTCACCGTCCGCAGCCATTCCGGCCGGTCCGTGGGCGCTCGCTTTTGGTAGAACGCCTCGGCATCCGCGCCGTTCACGAACCGCTTCAGCACCAGCGGCCGATCGCGAATCCCCTGCAGCGCCCCTGGAGCCACAGCCAGGTAATACTGCACCAGATCCATCTTGGTGAGTCGCACCTGCTTCGAGAAGTACAGCTTCCCGGGATGCGTGATCCGCACCTCGCGCCCATCGATCCGCAGCACTTCGACGTCGTCGGCCGGCTTTTGACTGGCGCTCATGGTCTCGACTGATTTGGATGCGCTCTAGCCGCGCAGGTTCACAAAGCCGCCATCGAGCGGGTAATTCGCTCCCGTGATGAAGCTGGCCTCGTCCGAGCACAACCAGACCGCAAGGTTTGCGACCTCCTCTGGCTCCGCCATGCGTCCAATCGGCTGCGACCGGCCAAGGACCTCCATCATTTCTTTCTCTCGCCCAGGATAATTCTTCGCCACAAAGCCATCGACAAACGGCGTGTGCACCCGCGCCGGCGAAATCGCATTGCAGCGAATGTTGTCCTTCAGGTAGTCCCGCGCCATTGAAAGAGTCATAGCCAGCACTGCGCCCTTCGTTGTCGAGTAGGCGAATCGATCCGGCAGTCCCGCCGTGGCGGCAATCGACGCCATATTCAGAATGACCCCACCGCCATTTTGCTGCATGTTGCTGACAGCCGCCCGCGTGCACAGGTACACGCTGCGCACGTTGATGCGCATCAGCCGGTCGAAGTCTTCTTCGCTCGTCGAAGCCACCGTTCCCACATGGGCTACGCCCGCATTATTGACGAGGATCTGCACCGGCCCGCGCGAGAAGATGCGCCCGAACGTCGCCTGCACGCTGGCAGCCTCCGACACGTCGCACACGTGTGCCTCAGCCGTCCCGCCCGCCGTCCGAATCGTGTCGGACGCAGCCTGCGCGCCCGCCTCATTCAGGTCCAGAATGTGGACCGGCGCGCCCTCGCGCGCAAACGCCTTCGCGATCGCGAGCCCGATCCCGCTCGCCCCGCCGGTGATCACGGCCCTGCGACCGCTCAGCCTTCCGCCTGATGCTGCTTCACTCGTCATCCGTTTCAATCCTAACTTCGTTGCGCAGGTCGCGCCAAAGCAGCCATCTTAGACTCCTGGCGACGACCGCGCCATCCATCGCGCCGCCCGCATCTCTCCAGGCGGGAACCTCCGAAAATCCGGGGTGACGCGGCGCGGTGCCCTCGCGCCAGCTATTCTGATCGTCGGAGGAGGACCGCCCCGTTGAGTGACCTGAGCATCACCGGCGTCCGCGTCATCGATCTGCGTTTTCCCACTTCGCGCGAGAGCATTGGCTCCGACGCGGTCAATAAGGACCCTGACTACTCCGCCGCCTACTGCATCCTTGAAACCAACCAGGGGCTCCGCGGCTTCGGCCTCACCTTCACCCTCGGCCGCGGCACCGAACTCTGCTGCGAAGCCCTGCGCTACCTGTCGCGCTGCGTGCAGGGCCGCACTCTCGCCTCCATTACCGACGACTTCTCCGCCTTCAGCCGCGAGCTCACCGGCGACACTCAGTTCCGCTGGCTCGGTCCGGAAAAAGGTGTCATCCACCTCGCGACCGCCGCTCTCATCAACGCCGTGTGGGACCTCCATGCTCGCGCCGAGAACAAGCCGCTGTGGCTGCTTCTTGCCGAGATGGAGCCCGAGCGCATCGCCAGTGTGATCGACTTTCACTACATCACCGACGCGCTGACGCGTGAAGAAGCCATCGCCCTTCTGAAGGAGCGTCGGGCCGGCATTGACGAGCGCCTCGACGTGCTGCGCACCCATGGCCTGCCTGCCTACACCACCTCCGCAGGCTGGCTCGGCTTCAGCGATGAGAAGATCGCTCGCCTGTGCGACGAAGCCCTGGCTTCCGGCTTCACGCATTTCAAACTCAAGGTCGGTGGCGATCCGGCCGATGATCGGCGCCGCGCAGCCATGGTTCGCTCGAAAATTGGCGACACCCGCTTCCTCATGATGGACGCCAACCAGAAGTGGGACGTCGAGGAAGCCATCGCACGCATCCGCGAGCTGGAGCCCTTTAACCCCTGGTGGATGGAAGAGCCGACCAGTCCCGACGACATCCTTGGCCACGCGCGCATTCGTCGCGAACTGCCTGGCGTTCGCATCGCCACCGGCGAACATTGCCAGAATCGCATCATGTTCAAGCAATTCATGCAGGCCGAGGCCATCGACGTTTGCCAGATCGACAGCTGCCGCCTCGCCGGCGTCAATGAAAACATCGCCGTCATCCTGCTTGCGGCAAAATTCGGCATTCCCGTCTGTCCGCACGCCGGCGGTGTCGGCCTCTGCGAATACGTGCAGCACCTCTCTGCCTTCGACTATCTGCGCGCCTCCGCGACCCTGGAAAATCGCGTTGTCGAATTCGTTGACCACCTGCACGAGCACTTCACTGATCCTGTACGTGTGGAGAACGGCCATTACCGGCTCCCATCGCAGCCCGGCTACAGTGCCGAAATCTACCCTGAGACGCTGCGCGATTACAGTTATCCCGACGGCCGCATCTGGAGAAATGCATGAAGCTGGTTTGTTTCACTTTCTTTTCCGATCCCACCCCTCGTCCCGGTCTGCTGGTTGGCGATGAAATCGTCGATCTCACCCCGCTCGGCGTTCCCGATACCGTCGGCGCCATCGCCGTCGGGCCCGTAGCTCTCCGCCAGGCCTTCGAGATGCCGGAAACCTCGCGCATCGCCCGCAGCGGCGTGCGCCTGCTCGCACCCATCCCGCGCCCGCCGCGCATCTTTTGCGTCGGCCTCAACTACCGCGATCACGCCATCGAGTCAAAGATGGAGATCCCGAAAGTCCCCACCATCTTTCTCAAGCTGGCCACCGCCGTGATCGGTCCGGAAGAAACCGTGCGCATCCCGGCCCTCACGCAGCAGCCCGACTATGAAGTCGAGCTGGCCCTCGTCATCGGCAAAGCCGGCCGTGGCATCGCCAAAGAGAACTGGCAGGAGCATGTTTTCGGCTACACGATTCTCAACGACGTGAGCGCGCGCGATGTGCAGCTCGCCACTTCGCAGTGGACTCTTGGCAAAAGCTTTGACACCTTCTGCCCCATCGGTCCGGCCATCGTCACCCGGGACGAAATCACCGACCCGCACGCGCTCGACATCCGCCTCTCCATCGGCGGCGAAGTCCTGCAGCACTCCAACACGCGCGAGCTCATCTTCAAAGCTCCGGATCTGATCGAGTACATCTCCTCGATCACTGCGCTCGAGCCCGGCGACATCATCAGCACCGGCACGCCTGCCGGTGTCGGACTCGGCCGCACCCCTCGGCGCTGGCTGCAGCCCGGCGAAACCATGATCGCGGAAGTCGAAGGCCTCGGCCAGCTCATCAATCCGGTCGGGGCAGGGAACTGATGGAAGCTCGCCCGGCCCATCTGCCGCCCTCGTCGCCCGGCAGCGGCCGAGCCACGCTCACTGAACCGCGTTACGTCCTGCCCCTCATCCTCGTCACCAGTCTGTTTTTTCTCTGGGCGGTTGGCGTCAATCTCAACGACATCCTCATCCCCCACCTGCACCGCGCCTTTCACCTTACCGACTTTCAATCCTCCTTCGTCCAGGTCGCCTTCTTCGGTGGATACTTCCTGGGCGCGTGGCCCGCGGGCAAAATTGCCGAGCGCCTCGGCTATCAGCGCGGCATCATCATCGGCCTGCTCATCTGCGCCGCCGGCGCGTTTCTTTTTATCCCCGCTGCGTACAGCAACGTCTATCTGGCGCTCCTCGTTTGCCTGTTCATTATGGCCTGTGGCCAGTCCTTTCTTGAGGTCTCCGCCAACCCCTACGTTACGTTTCTCGGTCCGCCGCAAACCGCCGAGCAGCGCCTCAACCTGGCGCAGTCGTTCAACGCGCTGGGCGCTGTGCTCACACCGGTTTTCGGTTCGGCCCTCATCCTCTCCCGCGCGCACGAGCTCACCAACAGCACCAACCCTGCAGCCGCGGAAGGCGCCATCGTCCGCGTTCCCTACCTCATCATCGTCGGCATCTTCCTGGGGATGGCAATCCTCTTCGCACTTTCGCATCTCCCCCGCATCAGCGTGGAGTCCGCCGATCGCGATACGACCGCCGCACAGCACGTCCTGAACTTTCCCCACCTGATCAAAGGCGTCATCGCGCAGTTCTTCTACATCGGCGCGCAGGTCGGCGTCGCCAGCTTTGTCATCCGTTTTGTGGAGTTCACCCATCCCGGCACGTCCGACGTCCAGGCCGCAAACTACCTCAAACTCCACCTGCTGGCCTTCATGATCGGCCGCTTCGGCGGATCGGCCCTCATGCGCCGCATCCCCCCCGCCCGCATGCTGGCTCTGTTTGCGGTTGGATCGCTGGTCTCCGTCACGCTCGTTCTCACCTCGCGGGGCACCGCCTCGCTGGTGGGCATTGTGCTGCTCGGTTTCTTCCACTCCATTATGTTTCCCACGATCTTCGCGCTCAGCATCCGCCATCTCGGCCCGTCCACGCACAAGGGCTCGTCTTTGCTGGTCATGTCGATCATTGCCGGAGCGATCTTCCCGCCCATCATGGGCCGCATCTCCGACGCGACCAACATCCAGATGGCCTTCCTCGTCCCGCTCGTCTGCTATTGTTTCGTTCTCTACTTCGGACTCCGCGGCTACCGCCCCCGCCACGAGCCTGCACTCGCCGCGGAACTGTAACCTGCAACCTGTAACCCGATCTACTCCGACCGCAGCGCCTCCATCGGATCCACGCGGGACGCACGCCGCGCCGGCACCCACGCCGCCAGCAGTCCGCTCAGAAGCAGCAGAACCGCCGCTCCCGCCAGCGTCCAGGCATCGTGCGCCTGCACTCCATACAGAAATCCCCGCACCAGCCGCGTCGAAGCCCACGCCAGGCCAGTCCCTGCCGCCACGCCAATCAGCAACATGGTGCCCGCCTGGCGCAGCACCAGCCACGACAAATCCGCGCGCCGCGCGCCCAGTGCGATGCGCACTCCCAGCTCCCGCGTCCGCTGCGAGACCACGTAGGCCAGCAGTCCATACAGCCCCGCCACGCACAGCAGCAGCGCCGATCCGCCGAAGATCTCCAGCAGATGCGCCGCCAGTCTCTGACTTCCGAACGAATCTTCAACAATCTGATCCATCGTCGAGAACGTCGAGTTCGCCAGCTCTGGCCGGGCCTGCTTCAGCGCGTCGCGAATCTCGGGAATCATCTCCGCGGTTGAGACGCTGGTGCGCACCGCCAGGTCCATGGCAATCGTGGATGGCTGATAGTCAAAGTTACCGGGGGCAAGCTGGCACAGACAAACTTCCACCTCCGGCTGCGATTGCTGTTCGATCGTTTTCTGCCGCTGGTCATCGAGGACGCCTATGACTCTGGCCTTCGGCGTGTTTTTCTGGAGGCTCATAAAGTCCGTACCAATGATTGATTGCGGATCGTGCTTGTTGGGCGCGAACTCCCGCGCGAACGCCGGGTTCACGACCACCACCGGCGCCGAAGTTGGCGAGTCTTCGTCGTCGAAGAACCGCCCGGCGACCATCTTCATGCCGAAGATCTGCTGAATCTGTGGCGACACCGGCTTCAGTCCCGACGTAATCATCTGTCCATTCAGCCGCAGCGACAGCATGATGTTGAAGGTCTGCCCCAACGGAACCTCGCTCATCATCCCCGCCGCCTGCACGCCGTGCAGATGTTGCACCCGCTCCAGCAGCGGGTCGTACAGATCCGTCACCACATTCTTGTCGGTGTAGCGATACGAGGGGATCGACAAATTCGCCACCAGGATGTGGTCGGTGCGATAGCCGAGCGGCACGTGGCGCAGCGTGTAGATGGTCCGCAACAGAAGCCCGCAGGCCACCAGCAGCGTCAGCGACATGGCCACTTCAACCGCCACCAGCCCGCTGCGCATGCGATTGTGGCGCCGTCCGGAACCGGTCTGCTTTCCTCCCTGCCGCAGCGCCGGTTCAATCGGCGCGTTCACCGCCAGGAGCGCCGGCCATGCTGACGAGAGCACTGCCGATACCAGCGTCAGCCCGCACAGCACGGCCAGAATCGTCCCATTTACATGCGTGGAAAAATCCACGTCCAGATGATTCGTTGCCACGCTCCCCGTCACGCGAATTGCCGCCAGAGCCAGCCCAATCCCCAGCGCAGCCGCACAGCCGCTCAGCACAAGGCCTTCGACGATCACCTGCTGCAGCACGCGCTGCCGGCTCGCGCCCAGCGCTCCCCGCATGGCTATCTCCCGCTGCCGCGCCATCGATCGCGCCAGCAGCAGATTCGTAACATTCACGCTGGCAATCAGCCACAGCACGCCGGCCGCCGCCAGCAGGGCCAGCAAAGCCTTTTTGACGTCGGCATCCACCAGCGTGTCGCCGTAGCGTTCCATGCGCAGCAGGCTGTGATTCTCCGGACCGGTGTACTGCGCGGCCACGTGTTTCTCGATCGCCGCCATCTCCGCTCGCGCCGCATCCAGAGTGACACCCGGCCGCAGACGCCCGATCGCGTCGTAGATGTCCGCGTCGTTGTCGCGCTTTTTGTCTGTATCGTCGAAGTGTCGAACGACCCAGACCTCCCCGGCGGGATAGTTGTCGTACGGATACTGAAATCCGGCCGGCATCACGCCCACCACGGTGAAAGGATGGTCGTTGATTTGCACCTTGCGGCCGACGATGCCCTTGTCGCCGCCAAAGGCCGTCTCCCAGACCGCGTGGCTCAGCACAATCGAGCCCATATTTTTAGCGGCGCCAAACCCTGGCGGCTCGTCGATGAATCCCGGACCCAACTCCGGTTTCGCGCCC
>JBAUZR010000343.1:0-5477 GCA_049585375.1 Acidobacteriaceae bacterium | reverse complement strand
GCAAGGAACCGCTGGAGTTTGCCTACGTTCATCCCAGCCAGAGGAGCTACAAGTGAAACTGACATTGACCATCTGGCGGCAGAAGAACCCGGGAACCCAGGGCAAGTTCGTCAGCTATCCCATGAATGACGTGAATCAGGAGATGTCGATGCTGGAATGCCTCGACGTCCTGAACGAAGGCCTGATCGAAAAGGGCGAGGAGCCGGTGGCCTTCGAGCACGATTGCCGCGAAGGCATCTGCGGTTCCTGCGGGTTCATGATCAACGGCATTGCGCACGGGCCGCAGCCCGCGACGACCGTTTGTCAGCTCACTATGCGCCACTTTAAGGACGGTGATGAGCTCGTCCTCGAACCCTGGCGTTCTCGCTCCTTTCCGTTCATCAAGGACCTGGCCGTCGACCGGCGCTCATTCGACCGCATCATCGAATCCGGCGGATACGTCTCCGTCTCGACCGGCAACGCTCCCGACGGCAATGCGATTCCTGTCGGCAAGGAAATTGCAGACCGTGCCATGGATGCAGCCGCCTGCATTGGCTGCGGCGCCTGCGTCGCGGCTTGTCCCAACGGCTCGGCCGCGTTGTTTACCGGAGCCAAGATAGCCCACCTCGGCATCCTGCCCCAGGGCGCACCGGAAGCCGACCGCCGTGCCGTCCGCATGGTGGCTCAGATGAATGCCGAGGGCTTCGGCAGCTGCACCAACATCGGCGAATGCACCGGCGTCTGCCCCAAAGAGATTCCGCTGGAAGTGATCGCGAAGATGAATCACGACTACCTCTGCGGCGCCTGGCGAGAGCGGCACCAGGCAATTACGACCATTGCGCCAGTCACTGACTGGGATTTCGCGAAGAAGTAATCAGGCCCCTCGTCGCCTATGCTGAAGGTGGCTCTTGCGCCGCCCGAGCTCTTCCGTGACCCGTCAAGAAATTCCTGAAGCAGCCCTCGCTCTCCACCGGTCGGCTCTGGTCATCGACGGCCACGCCGATACGCCCCAGCGACTGCTGGATGACGGCTACGATCTGGCCGCCCCGCTCGATGGCGGCCACCTGAACCTCGATTCCGCCCGGGCCGGCGGTCTGGGCGCAGAGTTCTTCGTTGCCTGGGTCGATCCCCGACGCTTCCCCGGACAATTCGCTCAGCGCACACTCGAGTTGATCCATTCCGTCCACAAGTCTGTAGCGGCCCACCCCAGCGCAATCCTGCTGGCAACCTCACCCGAAGACATCGAGCGCGCCCACCGCGAACAAAAGCTGGCGATCCTGCTGGCCGTCGAGGGAGGCCACTCCATCGAGGACTCCCTCGACCGTCTCCGCGAATATCACCGCCTGGGTGTCCGCTATATGACCCTCACGTGGGCCAACTCCAATGGCTGGGCCGACTCCTCCGGAGACATCGACGATCCCGCGGTCGAGCACACAGCCGACGGCCTCTCGGCCTTCGGGGCAGAGGTCATCCACGAGATGAACCGCCTCGGCATGATGGTGGACATCTCGCATGTCTCGGACCCAACTTTCTGGCGTGTGCTGGAGACCTCGCAAGCTCCCGTATTCGCCTCGCACTCTTCGGCGCGGGCGCTGACCAGCGCCCCGCGCAACCTGACCGACGAGATGCTGGTCGCCATCGCAGACTGCGGTGGTCTGACGATGGTCAACTTCTACTCCGCATTCATCAGCGAGACCTGGAAGACTGCCTGGAATGCCCTTCGTCCTGAACTGGAAGTCGATTACAACCGGCAGACGGCGCTTTGGAAAGCCGAAGGCAAGCCCATCACCTGCGCGATGCTCAGCGCGCTGGACAGGCAGTGGGCGGCGAAGATTGCGCGGCCGCCGCTCAGCGTGCTCATCGATCACATTGACCACATTGCCAAAGTGGCTGGAATCGACCATGTTGGACTTGGTTCCGATTTCGACGGCATTCCGTCGTTGGTGGAAGGGATCGAATCCGCGGCTGACCTGCCTAAAATCACCGCTGCGCTGATGGCGCGCGGCTATTCCGGCGAAGATTGCCGGAAGATTCTGGGGCTGAACTTCCTTCGGTTTTTTCGCGAGGTCCAGGCGACAGCAGAAGATGGCCGAGCCGGATGAGCGGCCCAGAGTCGGTGCTGAGTAGGGATCAGTTCCCTGTTTTGGCGCTGTCGGCGAGCTGGGCGGCGCTGGCGAACTGCTGCATCGTCTCCCGCAGATAGCGGTGCGGATTCACCGGGGTGTTGTGGATGCGCACCTCGTAGTGCAGATGAGGACCGGTGGAACGGCCGCTCATGCCCACATAGCCGATGACCTGGCCTTCGCGGACTTCCTGACCCGGCGTTACGGCAAAACCCGACAGGTGCCCGTAAAGGGTCTCGATGCCATTGCGGTGATCGATGATGACTTCGCGGCCATAACCGCTGGCCATGGAAGCGACCTGGACGACGCCGTCGGCAGTGGCGCGCACCGGATCACCGAAGCTGGCGGAGATGTCGACTCCGGCATGGAAGGCACCCTCACCGTTGAATGGATCCAAACGTTCGCCGAAGGAGCTGGTGATGGGGCCGACGACCGGCCAGAGGGTAGGAGCGCCAGCCAGACCGGCCCAGTCGCGAATGCCGGCTGGAGCCATTCCGAGGTCGAACGACTGGACGCGGCCGGAAAGGGCGTTGGTGCGCAGTTGGTCGAGCTGGTCGAGCGACTGCGCATAAGCTTCCTCGTTAAAGGCGGCTGGTGAATCGGAGCTGCCTGGAACGACGGCCGCTGTTGCGGTCTTGGCCATTCGATTCTGGCGAAGTCCGTAGAGAGCGCTGACTTCGCTGGCGAGAGAACCGAGCGATGCAGCCTGGAGTTCCTTTACGTGGGCAACAGCCTGGAGCTGGCTGTAATCCACGCGCAGTGCTTCACGCTGCGAGCGCAGCTGATTGAAGCTGGCTGTCTTGAGCATCATGCGCGTGTAGGATCCGGCGAGTCCGGTGATGGTAAAGGCGCCAACTACCGCTGCGGCGACGAAGATGCCTGCGTAGTGAAGAGGGACAGGAATTTTGCGGAGAGGTCCGTCCTTCTCGCGAGCAACAAAGATGATGTAGTAGCGTCTTCGCAAAATTCTGCTCCGGAAAGTGTCCGGAAGAACTCCTGATTTCAGCGGACCACAGGCAGAAGAAATTAGTTCAGGTGCTGACCCCCTGAACCGTACCAGCCTGATTTTGAGGCGTCAATCTCCGAATTGGGGAGCGATTGAACCCCAGTAACTCTTTGATCTGATGCCGGTCTTATGTTACCAAAGCGGTTGCTTTTTATGGCTTCGCCCCAGCGGCCACCCCCCGGAGAGGGGTATGCGGCAAGCGACTGAATCCAGGAGGGTTCTGCGAGGGTTGTTTTGGGCTGCGGCAAACCATTGAAAACAAGTAGGTTGCGGATCGCCTGTAGCCTGTAGCCGGATTTGGGAGCGCGCCGGTTAAAGTCGGCTGTTGGGAGCATGTATCCCTCTATTTTTAGGATAGCAAGCTGGAGCCGATTTACTGCCAGGTCCAGTGGCGTGGAAGTCTTGTGGAATGAGTGGGAACGGGTTCGTACCGTGACCGAAGGCACTTGACGAGATTTCCACAGGAGCGGGCATTTTGCCATACTCGGGCTCTCAGTGGCCCTGGAGCCATTGGGCGTAGGGGTAAAGGAGGAGGAAGACGACGAGGGCGAGCGCCAGAATGTCGGCATAGAGAAGGAGGAGGACGCCGCCATGGTAGAAGCTCCATCGGCGCTGAAGGCAGCGGATGGTTTCCCAGGTACCCCAGGCGGTGAGCAGGGTGGGCAGCAGCATGAGGGGCGAGGGGCGGATGTCCGGGAAGCCGGCGAGGGGGATGGCGAGGATGACGCTGCCGATGACGAGCACGACTCCCCGGAGGAGGGAGCGGACTCGTATATTGAAAACGGCGTACCGCATTGGAGCAGTGAACAACATGACTAATGTACCGAATTCGGAAGCGTCCTCGGCGGCCGGCGCCGGAGTGGGGAGCAAAGGCGCGGCAGCGGGTAGCGTGGGGGCGTCCTCGAGCCGGTCCTCAACCTCGTCCTCGACCGGCGGGGTGCGGGCGCGGGATGTGGAAGGAGCAGCGGCGAAACGGGAGCGGATTGTGAAGCGGGTGGCGCAGGAGCTGCGCGACGGGTTCTACGTCAACCTGGGGATCGGGCTGCCGACGCTGATTGCCAACCACGTGCCGCCGGGGATTGAAGTGGTGCTGCAGTCGGAGAACGGGATGCTGGGGGTGGGACCGTATCCGTTGGCGGGGAGCGAGGATGCGGACCTGATCAACGCGGGCAAGGAGACGGTGACGGCGCTGCCGGGGGCATCGTTTTTCTCGAGCGCCGATTCGTTCGCGATGATCCGCGGGGGCCACGTGAACCTGAGCGTGTTGGGGGCGATGGAGGTAGACGAGGAGGGCACGCTGGCGAACTGGATGATCCCGGGAAAGATGGTGAAGGGGATGGGCGGGGCGATGGATCTGGTGGCGAGCGCGGGGCGGGTGATAGTGGCGATGGAGCACACGACGAAGGATGGCGCGGCGAAGATCCTGAAAAAGTGCACGCTGCCGCTGACCGGGGTGCGGGTGGTGGAGACGATTGCGACGGAGCTGGCGTGGATTCGGGTGACGCCGGAGGGTCTGGTGCTGGAGGAGATTGCGCCGGGGGTGACGGTGGAGGATGTGCAGCGGGTGACGGAGCCGCGACTGAGAGTGAGTGCGGAGTTGAAGGAGATGGTGGGATAGGGGGGACGTCGCGACGAGTTGCGTTCAGCGATGGGTGGCGCCAAGGGCGTTTTACATTACCTATGCCTCGCCCCTCCGGCTGGGCGGCTGAGGCCGTCCGCGCGATTTTCAGTGATTTTCACGCGGCCAATGAGCGACGGGACCTCCAATTTTCGGCAAAAGAACATTATTTCTGAGCCTTGTGTCGCAAGACGGGCGCTGTACCCGATGCTGTAGCCGATGTGCCGGACGCCCTTATACATTTCGCGAATCTCCGGGACGTTATCGTAGGACACGATCCAACGCTGCTTATAAACACGCTGCATTATGAAAGCTGCGACTCGCTCGTGGTCCCTGTGCTCATAGAAATCGTAGTAGAGATCCCTGCCCTTCAGATAATAAGGAGGGTCGAGATAAATCAGCGTTTGCTCGGGCCATCGCTCGATTCCGCGCTTCAAGAACGTAAGCGCGTCCTGCCGGGTAAGCCGGATGCGGTCTTTGAAGCATGCAATCGACCGGATACGATGTACCAGTTCCTTAGCGTTGTAACGGGCATCAATCTTCCAAGGACCGGTCTGGTCCCGGCCTCCAATGATTCCGCCGTTTAATATCCCGGAACGATTAGTGCGATTTAGAAAGAAGGTGGCGAAGCCCACCTCCAATTCGTCACGTTCGCCAGGGTTTCGGAGAACCCGCTTTTGCTTGTCCCATTCCCTCACGGTGAGAGGTGTTTTGAGAATCAAGCTGCACAGTTCGTCGGTGCGATCTAACA
>JBAUZR010000342.1:0-4095 GCA_049585375.1 Acidobacteriaceae bacterium | reverse complement strand
GGTGCGAGGGGTCGGCAGTTCAAATCTGCCCGTCCCGACCATTTATATCCCCCAAAAAACTCAAGATTGCGGTCGGCGGACCAGGATTTCGGCAGGGTCCCTCACCTGGCGCGATTCTCCTGCGGTGAGAGCGAGCAGAGGAAATCGCGAAAACCTGCGCCCCTGCCGTGATGCAGTCTGCGTTGCCTCGCGAAAGCTCCGCAGGGAGCTTTGCCGACGGCCGACTGCCGTAAGCGAGAGCTCACCATCACGAGGATGCGGCAAGTCACCGGGAAAGATGGCCCGTTTCGAAGAATCCGGAGGCAGAGCCTGGCATGGAGCGCGGGGTGGGTCTCCCGAAATCCGGGAACCAGGGCCTCACCCGGCGCGTATCGTTCTTGCAGGAGAATGCGTATGCGAGTGCGCTTCCTGATGCCGGCGATGGTCCTGGGCGTGCTGCTGTCGACCCTTGGCTGTCACGTGCAGGTGGATAAAGGAAAGAACGGTGAGGACAAGACAGTGCGGGTTGACACCCCTCTGGGAGGCCTGCACGTGCGCTCCGACCAAACCTCGGCGGCCGACCTGGGGCTGCCCGCCTATCCCGGGGCGCATGTCGCACCGGACAACGAGGGAGACAAGTCTGCCGACGTCCACCTCGGGTTCGGCCAGTGGCAGCTGCGGGTTCAGGTGGTCAGCTACGACACGCCGGATGCCAAAGATAAAGTCATCGCCTTTTACAAGAGCGCAATGGGCCGTTTTGGCGACGTGATTGAATGCCAGGGAAACCGCCCGGTGGGCAAGGTTTCGATGACCAGCGAAGGACTGAGCTGCCAGGAGGAGACGAAGGGGACGGTCCACGTGAATGGCGTCAACGACGACAGCGGGTTCACGCTGCGGGCCGGCTCGCGTCGCCACCAGCATCTTTTCGCGCTGAAGAGCAGCGACGAAGGCACGCATTTTGCCCTGATCGAGCTGCAGCTGCCCTCCGGTCTGGCGGAAAGCTCCTCCAAGACCAGCGACTGAACAGAGACTCTGGCGGCTGCGCAACCTTCTTCGCGCCGATGAGATTTCATTGCACCGGGCTCGCGCGTGCGATAGGGTCAGGATATGGAGCCTTTGTGCCATCGCTGCGGCAATCCCCTGCACGAGGGTGAGAGCTTTTGCTCCCACTGCGGTGCGCCTCAGCTGGTCGTGGACACGTCGGACCCGGTTGGTCCCCAGACACCCCAGCAGAGGCTGGGCAGCGATACGGCACGGATTCAGTGGCGCATCGGGATCACGTCCGCCGTGCTGCTGGCCATCCCGGTGGGACTGCTGTCGGCTCTGAGCGGCGGCATGAGTACGCTGCTGGTGATTGCCGGCGGGTTTGCCACGATCTTCCTTTATCGCCGGCGCACGAACGGGTTGACGGACGGCCGCATCGGCTGGCGGCTGGGCGCGATTCTGGGAGTTGCGGCCGCGGCCATCGCGACTGCCACCGATGCCGTGCAGTTGCTGGTGGAGCGCTACGCTCTGCACCATGCTGCGGAGATCGATGCGCAGTTCCAGAGTGTCGCCCAGCAGATGGCCGACCAGGCTCTGAAAACTAATACCGAAGCGATGCAGCAGGCCCCGCAACTGGTCCATGCCTGGGCAAATTTCTGGCTCTCCGGAAACGGTCATGTGGCGATTCAGCTGCTGACCGCAGCGATCGTCTCGATGGGCATGATCCTGTTTGCCGCGACCGGCGGCGCGATCGCCGGGCGCGTGCTCGCTCCCCGGCCCGGAACCCAGCACACCATGTAACCGCGCCGGCCGCGGCGCAGTGACTCTCGCGACGGATGAATGTGAGGCCGCCATTCCGCTGAGGAATCCGTCTTGCGGCACCGCGCCGCTGCCCGTATCATCGCCTTTACGCCTATGTCTGATTTGCAGACTGCCTCCACGCTGAAACTGCGCGAAAAAGGTCGAATCATGTCCGCCTCTGAGATCGAGCGGACGCTGGTTCGCCTCGCCCATCAGATCATCGAAAAGAACAACGGCGCCGAGAACCTGGGCCTGGTGGGCATCCGCCGGCGCGGCGTGCCGCTTGCCGAGCGGCTGGCATCGCTTATCGGCGGTATCGAGAAGCACTCGGTGGATACCGGGGTGCTCGACATCAGCTTTTACCGCGACGATCTTTCCACACGCGACGTACGCCCAGTGGTAGCGCCGGGATCTCTGGGTTTCGACGTGAACGGCCGCGATGTGATCCTGATCGACGACGTGCTTTTCACGGGAAGGACGATTCGCGCTGCCCTGGACGCGCTGTTCGATCACGGACGGCCGCGCCGCGTGCAGCTGCTGGTCTTGATCGACCGCGGCCATCGGGAGCTGCCTATCGAAGCGACTTTTGTGGGGAGGATGGTTCCCACCTCGCAGCGCGAGATCATCGAAGTGAAGCTGCGCGAAGTGGATAACGATGAGCAGGTCCTGCTCGTCGAGCGGGTGTAGCGGCGCGACCGCATTGATGACTGCGCAATGCAGTCGAAAGAAGAAGGAGATGGCGCAGACCAGGAAACCCTCCCGCAAGACTCCTCCGGCATCAATCGGCCCCGCTTTTTTCCAGCAACCCATCCATCCGCGCTCAGCCATCTCCGCAAATGACTTTTCTGTCGCCGACGTTCGGCACATTCTGGAGTCCGCCGATGCTCTGGAGAAGGAAGAGCCGCTGAAGAGAGCACGTCGCCTTGCGAAGCGCCGGGTTGCTCTTCTCTTTTATGAATCCAGCACGCGCACCCGGACCTCGTTCGAGCTCGCAGCCAAGGCGCTCGGCGCCGATACTACCCTGGTCAGTTCTCTCTCCTCCAGCATTGAGAAGGGCGAGTCGCTGAAGGACACCGGGATCACGCTGAAGGCTCTTGGGCCGGAATGCATCATTCTGCGCAGCCCTTACTCCGGAGCCCCGTATCTGCTGGCGCGCGCCACTGGCCTGCCGGTGCTCAACGCGGGAGACGGTATGGCCGAGCATCCCTCGCAGGCGCTGCTCGATTTGCGGACGATACTCCAGTTCCTTGGGATTCGTTCGTCCGCGGTGAATGAAAAGACACTGCGCGGCGTAACTATGAGCATCGTTGGCGACATTCTTCACAGCCGGGTGGCGCGATCGAATGCGCTGCTGTTGCCTCGGCTTGGCGCGAAGGTGATTTTTTGCGGCCCACCGCCGCTGCTGCCGGCGATCGCTCCCGAGATGGCGCCCGGCCTCTCGATCGAGCGGGACTTTGAAACCGCGCTGCGCCAGTCGCAGATTGTGATGATGCTGCGCATCCAGGCGGAACGGCTCGCCGGTCTACAGATTGACCTCGACGACTATCGCCGGCGCTATCAGGCCAATGGGGAACGCGTTGCAGCGTACGCGCCGAAGGCCGCGATCCTGCATCCGGGGCCCATTATTCGCGGGATGGAGATTACCAGCGAAGTGGCGGACGGGCCGCAGTCCGCGATTGCCCGGCAGGTGCACAACGGTGTGCCCATCCGCATGGCTCTGGTGGCGAGGGCGCTCAGCGGCGACAGGAAAGGCGGGCGATGATGCAACCCATTCTGCTCCGCGGCGGACGTGTGATTGATCCGGCCACGGGTCTTGATGCCGTGCGGGATGTGCTGCTCCGCGATGGCAAGGTCGCTGCGCTGGAGGGTGTGGGGAAAATCCGCGCGGCCGGAGCCGAGGTGATCGACGCTAAGGGGCTCATCGTCGCGCCGGGCTTCGTGGATATTCATGTGCATCTTCGTGAGCCCGGCCAGGGCTATAAGGAGACCATTGCGACCGGCACCGCTGCAGCTGCGGCGGGCGGATTCACCACTGTCTGCGCGATGCCCAACACCGTTCCCGTGAATGACTCGCCGGAGGTTACGCGCTGGATGCAGGCGCCGGAGCGTGGCGCCTCGGCCCGCGTTTTCCCGATTGGCGCCGCCACCCGCGGTTCCATGGGCGAAGCGCTGACGGATTATGACGCATTGAAAGATGCGGGTGCGGTTGCCGTGACCGACGATGGAAGGCCGATCCTTGGCGATGCCATCATGCTCGAAGCGCTGCGGGCGGCTGCGAAGGTGGGTCTGCCGGTGATCCAGCATGCCGAAGACACGCGCCTGACCGGAGGC
>JBAUZR010000341.1:0-3784 GCA_049585375.1 Acidobacteriaceae bacterium | reverse complement strand
ATCCGCTCCATCAGATTTCGCCACGAACAACGCCTGAGCTTGCTCGTGCCGCCGAGGTCACGATCCGACGCCGTATGGATGCTCCCCACTGGGAGCAGAGCGAGTGGGGACGCGCCAATCTGATCCTCTACTTTGCACGCCTGCTGCAGGGAGAAAGCGCTCACAAATATCTCGTGGGTCTGATGGCCAAAGCAGCCGACGCCAACCTGCTTACGTACTCCAGCGCCGGCATTGCAGGAGCGACGCAAAACATCTTCGCGGTGGATGGAAACACCGCCGGTGCGGCGGGGATTGCGGAGATGTTGCTGCAGTCCCAGGGCGGAGAGATCGAGTTCCTGCCCGCATTGCCGGGAGCCTGGAGAAGCGGCTCGATTCACGGCTTGTGTGCCCGAGGGGCTTTTGTTGTGGATCTGGTTTGGGCGGACGGCAGGCTCCAGTCAGCCAGGGTATTCAGCTGCAACGGAGGTTTAGCGCAGCTTCGCTACGGCGATCAGGTAATTCGGATCCATTTCGGACCTGGAGAGAGCAGGCAGCTGCGGGCTGAGAGCTTTTCAAAGGCCCATGCAGGTGCGACGGCATCTACCCAGACACCAGAAGAGCACGGCCAGAGAGACCAAATCTGAAAAGGGGAGGCGGGAAGATGCGGTGTGCGTTGCGCGGGCGGATGAGGCGGAAGTTGTGTGTTGCCTTACTGGGAAGTATCGTGGCCGTCCCTCTCATCGCAGAGAAGCCGGTCAGCATTCCCGAAGAGATCGAATGGACCTGGGAGGTGCGGCCTCCTCATCCGGATCCTCAATTGCCCAACGTGCTGCTGCTGGGTGACTCCATTTCGCGCAACTACTTTCCTGAAGTGCACAAGGATCTGATCGGCGTCGCGAACGTGTATCTGATGGCGTCCTCTACCTGCGTGGGTGATCCGCGCATGGAGCACCAGATTGCAGAGTTCGCGACCATGGAGGGGGTTCGCTTCAGGGTCGTGCATTTCAACAACGGCATGCATGGCTGGGGGTACACAGAAGCCCAGTATCAGGCGGCTTTTCCTGCATATCTGCGCGCGGTTGAGGCCCTGACAAGAAGAGGCGGCAGCCTGATCTGGGCCAGCACCACGCCAGTGCGATCCGATGCGAAGGAGGCCACAAATCCACGTATTGAGGCACGCAATCGCATCGCCAGCGCATTCGTCAGAGCTGCAGGAATTCCCATCGACGATCAGTTTTCGCTGATGGAGAAGCATCAGGGCCTGCATGAAGACCCGGTTCACTTCGATGCCGCCGGGGCCGACATTCAGGGCGACCAGGCGGCTTCGATGATCCGCAAAACGCTCGGAGGTTCAAAGTAAAACTCCCTGTCCCGCCGACAGGGGGCCGAAGGTTCGGAATTCGAAGCACGATTGACGAAGTCGGAAAGAGCCACTTTCCTGCGCCCGACAGATAGCAGCCGGCGTACTTCAATCCAGGAGAGCAAGTTCAACTCGTTCAAGGAGGCCCCACCATGAACATTCGGAATCTTTGCCAATCCCTTCCAGCAGGATCCACAGTAACTGCCATGCAACCTCCAGTCGGCCGTGCTCTTCCGTCGAGCCGTGAAGCCAGATGTCATAACCGACCATCGCTGCTGGTGGGTTTGGCTCTGATTTTTCTGTCCGGGTCATTCATGTACGCACAAGGAACTGTCGGCCAGCGGCCTTACTTCGGCTGGAGCACCTTCAGCGAACAGACGATCAACTCCGGTTTCCTGACTCAGAGCACGATTGCGGCCGAGTCCGACGCTTTGGCTGCTTCCGGGCTGGAGGCGCACGGTTTTCGCTATATCAATATCGATTCCGGCTGGCAGGGCAGCTTTGACAGTTATGGACGACCCATCCCCAACCCGGCGACGTTCCCCGATATCAAGGCGCTCATCGCGCACATTCACAGCAACGGCCAGAAGGCCGGCATCTATTGGATTCCGGGTGTCGAGTATCCGGCGGTGGCCGCGAACGCTCCGATTCTGGGTACGCCCTATCACATTCAGGACATCCTCGTCGTGCCCTACACCGCGGGGAATGCTTTTGGGTCGCCAGGTACCTCGCCATTTCACTACAAAATTGACTTTACCAAGCCGGGTGCGCAGGCATACATCAACTCGGTTGTGGCTCTTTGGGCCTCGTGGGGAGTGGACCTCATCAAACTGGACGGAGTCACTCCCGGTTCGGACAGCTACAATCTCTCGATCGACAACCGGCCCGACGTGGCCGCATACTCCAAAGCCATCGCAGCGAGCGGCCGACCGATCTGGCTGACGATCTCATGGGACCTGGACGAAGATTACCTCAGCGTCTGGCAGCAGTACGCTAATGCGCGTCGCATCGACCAGGATGTAGAGTGCGAAGGCGACTGCTCCAAACTCACCAACTGGCCGCGTATTTATGAGCGCTTCCGCGACCTGCCAGGATGGGAAGATGCCGCTGGTCCGGGCGTGGGATGGAACGACCTGGATTCCCTGGAACTAATCGATGGAGCTGCGGACGGCCTGACGAATGACGAGAAACAGTCGGCACTAAGCCTGTGGGCGCTGGCACATGCGCCGCTCATTCTGGGCGGCGATCTGCGCAACATCGACAGCTTCGGAAAGCAATTGCTGACAAACGATGAGGTGCTGGCCGTCGATCAGACCGGCATGCCGGCAAGGCAGGTGCTGGATGGCGACGTGGAAGTCTGGGTCAGCGATCTGGGCAATGGCAGTTATAACGTAGGCATTTTCAACATGAATGACACGGTGACCCAGGTATCCATCCCCTGGAGCCTGCTTGGATTTGCCCACGCCGTCCAGGTTCGCGACCTGTGGACACATCAGGAACTGCGGCCATCATTGAATGGCTTTTCGACCGTGGTCGCCGGTCACGGCTCGCGGCTGCTGAAGGTCACCGGGGCAGGACAGCCAGTCCCGTCTCCTTCGACCAGCTATGAGGCGGCAACAGCAATTCTGGGTGGATCCGCGTCCATCGCAAGCTGCCCTGCGTGCTCCGACGGCGAAAAGGTCGGCAATCTGGGACTGGGTCCGGATAACACCGTAACTTTCAACGATGTCTATGCGCCAAAGGGCGGCGAGTACCTGATGGAGGTAGATTCGATGACCATCGGTCTCCGGTCTTATCTTTACAGCGTTAACAGTGGCGCGTATCAGACGCTCAACTGCAGCGGAGGAAGCTTTCTGCTGCCTGCGAGCACAACCGTGCCCGTGCATCTGGAGAAGGGGACGAACACGATCAGCTTCGGCAGTCCGGTCAGCTATCCGCCGGATCTCGATCGGATCGTGATTCGAGGCCGAGGAGATTTCCCGGTGCCCACCACCACCGCCTATGAGGCCGAGGTGGCGATACTGGGCGGTTCCGTCGCCGGAGTGTTCAGCAACTACTCTTCGGGCCTCGCCAAGGCCGGAAACATCGGGGGAGGTGCCGCCAATACCGTAACGTTTGCCGACGTGACGGCTCCAACGGACGGAAGTTACCAGCTGGAGATCGATTATCAGACGAGCGGGCCGCGATCTTTCTTCATGAGTGTGAACGGGACCGCCCCACAGGAACTCGATCTAAATGGGGATACCTTCAATGATCCGACACCTGCCGTCATCGCGGTCAGCCTCCGTGCCGGCGTCAACACCATCGAATTCGGCAACCCAACCGGTTATGCCCCCGACCTGGATCGCATCGTGGTGGCCCCCGAAATCAAAGCGGAAGGAGCACAGCCGTAGCCTTTCGGGTGATGCCATTCGGTCCGGGAATACAACGAAGCACAGGAGGGGC
>JBAUZR010000340.1:0-1755 GCA_049585375.1 Acidobacteriaceae bacterium | reverse complement strand
GGCAGTGACTTTGCCGCGGAAGAGCCGGTATGACACGGTGAAGTAAACGATCGCCAGAGCGAGTCCAAAGGACCACCAAACCAGGCCGACGTGCAGCGAGTGCGGGCCGGCAAGTGCTTTGGCAATGGTGATGTCGCGGACCGGATCCGTAGAGGACGGCAGCAGAGTGGGATAGAGCCCGGCTGCCGCACCCACCAGCATGAATATTAGATAAAAGCAGGACGAGAGGAAGGCAGCCATGGCCTTCTTCTGTCGCGTGAAACTCAGCATGCCGACCAGCGTCGCGAACACCAGAACCGGAATGGCAAAGAGCGCCGGGTGCGCCTTGTAATTGTCGAGCGCGGATGGCCGAACCGCGATGGTGGCCGGCAGGCCGACCAGCGTGATCAGCAGCAGAGCGCCCCAGAGCCCCGTCGCCGCACGCCGCGCCCGCTCTTCCAGGGCGCCGGGGGCCTTGAGAACCAGCCATAACGCACCGTGAGCTGCGAGCGCCACGAGAGCTACCACTCCGCCAATGACCGTGTACCAGTCCAGAATCCCTGGTGTCGAACTAACCCGCCAGTTGGTCCACAGCGGCAGGAAGAAGTAGTTGTCCGCACCGAGGGGGACTCCGCGGATCACGTTGGCCAGCGCCGCGCCAAAGAAAATCGCGAGCAGCGCGCTCGAGACGAAAAAGAGGCCATCGAAGAAGCTGCGCCAGACATTATGGTCGATGTGCATGCGCAGCTCGATGCTGGCGCCGCGCATGATGAGCAACCAGAGCACGATCATCAGCGGCAGATAGAACCCGCTGAATGAGGAAGCGTAGAGCAGCGGGAACGCAAAATAGAGCGTGCCTCCGCCGGCCAGGAGCCAGACTTCGTTGCCATCCCATACCGGGCCGATCGAACGGATCAGCGTGCGCCGGTCATCGCTACCCCGCGCGAGAAAAGGACTGAGGATTCCGACACCGAGGTCAAATCCGTCGAGAACCACGTAGGCGGCGATCATAACGGCAACAATCCAGAACCAGACGAATCCCATGGTGATCTCCTCTAAACCGCTGTCAGGGTGGGTTGTTCCGGAGAAGGTGTGGCAACTGCGGCAGCCGTGGGTCCGGTCCGGATGAAGCGGTAGACGAGAACAATCCAGAGAATCGAAAGCACCGAGTACATCCCAAGGAAACCGAGCAGCGTAAACAGCGTGTTCCCCGCCGACACATGAGGCGAGTAACCGGTGCTGGTGCGAATGAGGCCGTACACCAGCCAGGGCTGGCGCCCGATCTCGGCGGTCATCCAGCCCGCCGTGTTGGCCACATAGGGCAACGGGAAGCTAAGCAGAATGGGCCACAGCATCCATCGGGCTTTATAGAGTTTGTCGCGCCAGAGCAGAAATCCAGCCCCAGCCATCAGCAACAGGAACCAGGTCCCAAGACCGGCCATGATGTGGTAGCTGTAATAGAGCAACGGCAATGCCGACGGCCACTGGTCCGGGGGGAAATCGCTCAACCCCTTCACCTCCGCAGACGTAGTGCCGTAAATCAGAAAGCTGAGCACATCATTCACGGCCAGCGGGTTGTCGATTTTCTGAGCATCCGTATCCGGCTGACCGATCAGCACCACCGGCGCGCCTTTTTGCGTGTGGAAGAGTCCCTCCATGCCTGCAATTGCGGCCGGCTGGTACTTCGCAACAGACCGCCCATGCATGTCGCCCGTGGGAAAGATCTGGACGATGCAGGAGATCAGACCGGCGATAACACCGATCTTCAGAAAGAGC
>JBAUZR010000339.1:0-4995 GCA_049585375.1 Acidobacteriaceae bacterium | reverse complement strand
ATCTTTCACCGCCTGGGCGATCGCATCCGGTCTTTGCTGCTGCATTGCGTGCCCTGATCCGGAGACGGCTCGCAACTGCCCGTATCGGGAGCGGCGGGATAGATCGACCTGAAAGCTGTGCCACTCCTCGTTGATCTGATCGCACTGGCGCTGCGTGAGTCCGGGAAAGGCGCTGCAGGGAGGCAGGTCTGTGCGTTCGAGTACGATAAGCGGAACGTCATCGTGCCAGTGCAGATGTTGTTGCGGCGGCAGAAATCCGTTGTCCCGCAGAAACTGCGGATCGTTCCAGCTGGGATCGAAGCCGGCAGAGATCGCGCCATCGCGCCATTCCTGTTCTTCGTGAGCGGAGTCCGCGAAAACGAAGCCGGCGACTTCTGCAGGGTACCGTTCCTCATAGCGGCGGATCAGAATACCGCCCGCGGAAGCTCCGACCAGAATGAGAGGTTCCTGAATTCCGGCATTGTGAAACAGATCGTGCATGTTGCTGACTACCTCGCTCACCGGGTGAGTGCCCCCAACACGATCGCTGCGTCCTGCGCCGAGGGGATCATAGCTGCAGACTCGAGCGAAGAGTGCAACCCGCGACTGAACCAGGGACCAGGCTTGATACGAACCCAGTCCGCGGCCGGTTGCCAAAATCACCGTTGGACTGCGGTCCGTTTCGCCTGCACACTCCAGAAACATTTTGTGGCCGCCGGAGATCGGCACGAGTCTTCCATGGATGGCAGAGTTGTCGGCGACGGCGGCTTGCGGTTCGCCAGAAGCGCACGCGTGGACGGCCGCGGGAGCGTCGAAGGTGGCAAAGCTGAGCGTCACTCCAAAGAAAAGCGCCGCCGCCACGCAGGCCGAGAATGCAATCAGGCGGAGGGTACCGAGCCAGGCGTCAGCGGCCACCGCGATCATTTCCTGCCCCGTCCAATTCAGGACAGAGAGGACGGCGACCGGGCCAAGCCCGCAGGCGTCCTGGAGTTGCTCCCGGAAGACGATTCTCATTTCGTCGCCGTACCGCACGCGCAGTTCCGCCGTATGCAGCGCGAGGATCCGGTCGAAAAGCCAGCATCCGGCTCGAAGGACGAAATTCATGCGCGTCCTCCGGCGCTGAAGACTTTCTTCCGCTTCGCCAGGGCGAGGACGTTGTGCTGGCGTGAGAATTCAGCATCGAGCAGCCTCTTACCGGTGCTGGTCAGCCGATAGGTGCGGCGCCGGTCGTCAGTCTTGCTGGAGATCTCTTCGATGAATCCCTGATCGGAGAGTTTTTGAATGGTGGTGTAGAGAGTGGCAGGGCCCATGCGAACCGTGCCGCTGGAGAGGAGCTTCACATCCTGCATGACTCTGTAGCCGTGCTTCTCGCCTTCCGCCAGCGCAAAGAGCACGAAGAACTGAGAGGGCGCCAGCGGCAGGAACTCCTGGAGCTCGTCGCTGCTGAGAATGTTCGAAGCCGGCATACAGTCCCTATACCCGATCCAGATATATCACTTGATGATATATCTGGCAAACAGGCTGAAGCAGCGGCTCTGACTACGGCAGAGGGCCGGCAATCGGTGAGGGGGATGCGACCTGAGGGGCTGAGCGCTGGGCCAGCGCTAGTCCGCAGCCGACCTCCGGAAGGAGCCAGCGATCTACGGAAACCTGGTGACCCCGGGAAGACTCGAACTTCCGACACGCAGTTTAGGAAACTGCTGCTCTATCCACCTGAGCTACGGGGCCACTATTTGTAAATCTATGTTATTAAGCGACTTATTTAGATTTTCTGCGACTTGCCGAGAAGGCGTGGTTTTACTTTTACTGGTGAACGCTTTAGTGACCAGTTCATTTTGGCGTTTTGCCGCTCTTCTGGTCTTGCGAGGCTCTGAAACAGGCACGAGCCGGTCCACGGCGGCACGATTGTGCTGCGGCGCGAGGTGCGCGTAACGCATCGTCATCTGGATACTGCTGTGTCCCATCAGTTCGGCCACCGTGCGAAGATCAACTCCCGCCATAACCAGCCTACTTGCAAAGGTATGACGGTTGCAATGCCAGGAGTAGTCCTTCATCTTTGCTTCGGTCAGCGCCTCATTGAACCAGCGGCGGTAGTTGTGCTGCGGATCGCGCCCGGCGTCCCGAAACACATACACCTGGACGGCGTGTTCCTTCCCCTTCTCTTTCAGTCGGGCCGCATGGTCCTGCTGCGCCCGTACGGCGGACGATTGCAGAGAAGCGGCGGATTGTTGAACTGAGTCTGGAGCCGGGAGCGAGTGTGGCGCGGATCGCGCAGGCCGAAAGCGTGAACGCGAACCAGATTTTTCAGTGAGGTCGTCCTCCAACGCTTCACAGATCCGCCTATTCATACCTCAGTGCAATCAATGGCTCAACTTTGGCCGCCCGTCGGGCCGGAATGTAACCGGCAATAATGGCCACAAACATGAGAAGCAGCGCCACGATTGCAAACGTCAGCGGGTCATTCGGCTTAACCCCATATAGCAGCGCCGAAAGAAATTGTGTCAGTCCACACGCGCATCCAATTCCGATGCTTATACCAATCGCAGCCAGGACCATCCCCTGAGAGAGTACCAATCTCAAAACATCCCATCTCTGTGCGCCGAGGGCCATCCGAATACCGAGTTCGTGGGTGCGCTGAGACACTGAGTACGCAATAACTCCATAGAGCCCCACAATGCCAAGCAGCAATGACATGCCGCCTGCAAGTGCCAGCATTACGAGGGCAAACGAGGTGCGAGCCATCGATTTTGTGTAGTAGTAATCGAGCGTGTGTTCCTCCGCCAGCGGAAGACCGGAGTCAACAGACCACACAGCTTGCCGAATCTCATTCGCCAATCCCTTAGAGCCGGCACGAGGGCTGCGGAGGACATAAGCGACATCACGGTTCACACCATAATCCGGACTCCCCTCGAAGCTCGGCATATAGATCGGCCAATAAACAGCACTGGGAGGCTCACGGTCCATGCCGTCCTCATGAATGTTCCCCATGACGCCGACCACTTGACGCCAGTCGTCCTGGGGAAGCACGCGGACCTGCTTTCCCAGCGCATTGGCAGAACTACCCCAATACGCCTTTGCCAGCTTTTCCGAGACAAGAACCACAGGAATATTGTTGTCGATATCACTCCAGGTGAAGTCGCGGCCGGCTAGAAGAGGCGTACCCATTGTCTTGAAGAATCCGGGCGCAACACTCTCGAATCGAGCGACTGGAAATGCGCTGGGAGGATAAACATGATCCCTCGCGTAGAGAGGGTCGTCCCAGGAGCTTCCATCCATAGGAAGAGTCCTGGAAATGCTGGCGGAAGTAACTCCCGGGATCGACTCCAGCCTGCGCAATATTGCGTCTTCGAAATGAAGAACGTTAGGATTTGTTACCGCCTCATCGGGGATATAGACGCGCACAGTCTGAATCTGTGCGGGAGCGGCGAATCCGGGATCAGTCCTCGTGAGGGCCAGAAAAGTTCGAATCATGAGACCTGAGGCAACGAGCAAAACGAGCGCCAGCGCCACCTGAACGATCACCAGCAGGCCGCGTGACCGATGCCTGCCCCGGCCTTCACTCAGGGAACGTCCTCCCTCGCGCAATTTGGTCCCAAGCTCCTTTCCGGCGTATTTCAGAACAGGAAACAGGCCAAAGACAACGCTTGAAAACAGAGATACTGCGAGTGCAAACAAGACAGTTCTTCTGTCGATGCCAATCTCATTGAGACGGGGCAGCCCCGCGGGCGCCAGTCTCGTCAATATCTTCAAGGCTCCATAAGCCAGGCCCAGGCCCACAAAGCCACCCAGCAGAGCAAGGATCACGTTCTCCGCAAATACCCCTGAGGCAATATGACCTCGCCTTGCGCCCAGTGCGGAGCGTAGTGCGAACTCCTGCTGTCTCCCTTCTGACCGAAGCAGAAGCAGATTGGCAACATTTGCGCAAGCGATCAGTAATACCAGGCCGATGGCACCCAGCAGCACCCAGACGACTGTGCCCGCCTTTCCGACTATTTCATCCTTCAAAGGAAGTACGTTAGGAGTGAGTCGCAGATCCTCGAACATCTTGATACTCGTGCCTGGCGGAGGAGGAAAGGTCCGCAGCACGATTGGGATCATACGAGCCACATCCGCGCGGGCCGCTGCAAGCGTTGCTCCGGGCTTCAATCGCGCAATCTCACCAAAGTAGTTGCCTCCCAGAGACGTTTCAGCGCGATTCAGTTTGAGTGGAAGCATAACGGCAATCCGCGGCCTGTCGAGGAATTCAAAACTCTTCGGCAGCACGCCAATGATGGCGTACGCTTTGCCATCTATGGTGATCGTCTTTCCTATCACTGATTTTTCGCTGCCAAACTGTTTGCGCCAATACCCATACGTCAGCATTACCGTATCCGCGCTGCCCGGCTGATCGTCTGAACTTGAGAAGGCACGTCCGAATAACGGCTTTATGCCGAGAAGAGGGAGCACACTGGAGCTTATGCTTTGCGATGGCACATGCTGAGGCTCGCCGAGACCGGTGATATTCACCGCATCGCCCTGAGCGTTGATTCCCAGTGTGTAGAGCCCGAGGTCAGCGAATGTGCGATTCTGTTCGCGAAAAACGAAGTAGTACGCCTGGGATATGCCCCAGTTCCTTTGACTGGTTGCACGTGGGCTAAGACGAACTTCCAAAAGTCTCCCGGAATTTGGATATGGGAGGGGTTTGAGAATGACACCATTTACGACGCTAAAGATGGCAGTTGCACCGCCAATTCCAAGCGCAAGCGTGAGAACAACAGTTGCAGTAAAGCCCGGTGTTTTGAGAAGACGACGCAGCGCGAGACGGCTGTCCTCTATAACCCGTTCTATTCCAGACCACTGCCACACCTCGCGACTGCGCTCTTCAATTCGCGCCACGTTGCCGAACTCGCGGCGGGCGGTGCTTTCTGCTTGCTCCCTCGTCATGCCGCGATCCATCAGATCCGCGATCTTTTCGTCGAGGTGTTCGCGGATTGTCTCTGAAAGCTCGTCATAGCGGCGGCGACGAGAGAACAACTG
>JBAUZR010000338.1:0-1585 GCA_049585375.1 Acidobacteriaceae bacterium | reverse complement strand
TCGACCTGTTCGCCGGGGAACTTCGCGCGGTGTGGGGCGATCCCGACATTGCGCTCTACAACGCCTCGCAGAGCGGCGCTGACTCTACGTGGGCGAAAACCGTGGCAGCGCGCATGGTGGCTTCACTCCACCCCGACCTCGTCCTGATTGCCTTCGGCCAAAACGATTTCTGGAGCATCTCTCCGGATACCTTTGCCGAAAACATCTCGGCCGTCATGCGCACGATTCGGGAGACGAACCCACAGGCTGAATTCCTGCTCGTCTCCACCATGCGCTTCGATCCCACCTATACCGTCACGCCCGACTATTGGGAGCGCGTGACCGAATACGACGCCCGTTTGCGCGCCATGGCTGATGCGGGCGTGCAGCTCGTTGATATGACCGCGATCAGCGGCGCCGTCTTCGCCGCCAAGGCGCCTCGCGACTGCCTCAACGACCCGCTCCATCCCAACGACTATTTGTCGCGCTGGTATGCACAGAGCCTGGTTGCCGCTCTCTCGCCCAACGCCAGCGAGCCGGCAGCGCCGACGTTCATAAATAAAAAGGGTGTGGGCGACGACGATCCGGATGCGCCCCAGGCAATCGACGCAACCGGTTCGCACTGGTACTACAACTGGAAGCCGCAACCGTCACCCGGCTCCATTCACGCGGAGTTCGTCCCCATGCTGTGGGGCGCGGGCAGCGTCGATATCGATCTGCGGGCCGCCTTGCAATCTGGCGGCAAAGAGCTTCTTGCGTTCAACGAGCCCGATTCGTCCAGCGAAGGGAATGTCACCGTCGAACAGGCTCTGGCTCTGTGGCCAAAGCTGGAGGCGACCGGCCTCCGCCTGGGCAGCCCGGGAACGACGACCGGCAGCCCCTGGCTCGACCAGTTCATGACGGAAGCGAAGGCGAGGAATCTGCGCGTCGACTTTCTTTGTCTCCACTGGTACGGCGACATCACCGCAACGGACCCGGTCGGCGATCTGCAGAAGTATCTGCAGGGATACTGGGACCACTACCATCTGCCGATCTGGCTGACGGAATTCTCCGGCGCGGATTTTTCATTTCATCATCGCAGAACCACGGTTACTGACAATGCAGAGTTCGCCGCATCCGCCGCCGCGATGCTGGAGAAGCTGCCCTTTGTCGAGCGATACGCGTGGTTCGGAACCGCGTGGACGCCGGATTCAAAGGACTATCCAACCTCGGGCCTCTACAACAACGCTACGCACGCGCTCACGCCGGTCGGCGAGGCCTGGAACACGGTGCATGAACCGTAGGCGAAACGAATCTGGCTTCCGTTCGACAAGGGAGAGTCGCACATGATCAATCGTTCGCACCGCTGCCTCGTTGCCGTCCTGCTCTTCCTGCTGACGAGCGCCTCCGTAGCGATCGAGGCGCAACAGAAATTCTCGGCGTCGGAACTGGCTTCGCCCACCGTTCCCGGTCCCATCTCCGTCTACGACAACTGGTCCACCTACGACGAGCTCTCCGACCACGTCCCCCTCACGCAGCAGCTGACCATGCGCGAGCTCGATCAGGTCCTGCGCCTGCGCAGGGATGGCGTGCGCTTCGACTACTTCGTCATCGACGCCTTTTGGTT
>JBAUZR010000337.1:0-8227 GCA_049585375.1 Acidobacteriaceae bacterium | reverse complement strand
ATACAAGTGCGGAGGCAATTGTGAATCAATCGCAGAATCCCGGAGTAATCGAGGCCAGGAAGAAGGAGATTCTATGACAGTGGAAACAGAGAGCGGCGCCGAGCGGGCACAACAGTTTCTGCGAGATCGGCTGTATAACGCGCAGGACTTCTGCGTCACCAGCAGCTTCCAGGCGGAAGACGTGGTCGTACTGCATATAGTCCGTTCGGTCCTTCCGCGCTTTCCGGTCCTGTTTCTGGATACCGGCTATCACTTCCCCGAAACGCTCGCGTATCGCGATCGCATCGCAGCGAACTGGAATCTGGATCTGGTGAACCTTGCGCCGGAACAGAGCGTTGTCGATCAGGAAGCCAAGTTCGGGATCCTGCATCAGACCGCTCCGGAACGTTGCTGCGCTCTGCGCAAAGTGGCCCCACTCTTTGCTGCGCTGTCTGCGTACAAGGTGTGGGTGACAGGGCTGCGGCGCCAGCAATCGAAATCTCGCGCGCACTTGCAATTGGAAGAAGCCTTCACTCTGCCCTCCGGAAATACGCTGGCCAAGCTCAATCCGCTGGCGGAGTGGACAACGCGCGACGTCTGGCACTATGCAGAGGCGCATGGTATCCCGCTGCTGCCGCTTTATGAACAGGGTTACACCAGCGTCGGCTGCGAACCCTGTACCGGGCTTCCCGTGGACCCGAACGATCCTCGCTCAGGACGCTGGTCGGGGCGCAGGCTCGAATGCGGAATTCACCTTCAGGGCTCCTGACTCGAGGCGAACGACGCGCATCTGGTTGCACAAAGAGAGCCACGGCATGGACTTGCTGCTCGGATTCCCTTCACTCCGCAGTCGACCGGAAAGGCAATCACATCGCGGTCCACCTTGCAGTCATGGTGATCTCAATCCTTGCCGGGCAGCTTCGCCTGTTCCTTCAGCAGATTGATCTTTGGAATTTGGCGCCCTCGCTCAGGTGTATCCTCCCGCGCACCGAAATATTTTCGCTCTCGTAGGTTGCAGGTGTCTCTGTGGTGTTATTCCCTGGGCACTAAGCGGATCGCACAGCCTCCGCCGGGCGCAAGATGCAGAGTGAGCGTATCGCTCCGGGTAACAGCGCTGGTTTCGATTGAAACGTGTTGCGGATTCTGGTCCGCGTCCTTCCCGTCTCCGTAGACTTGAGCCGTGTATGAGCCCTCCCCGAGAAAACCGAGGGGAAGCGTGATCGTGCGTGGGGTCCAGTTGGTGATAGAGCCGACGTACCAGTCCCGGCCCTTGCGTCGGGCAATGGTGACGGTTTCTCCGGGAAATCCCTGGAGGGCGCGGGTTTCATCCCAGGAGGCAGGCACGTCGCGGATGAACTGAAAGGCGGGCCGGTCGGCATACGCCTGAGGCGCGTCGGAAACCATCTGGAACGGATCGAAATCGATGACGTAGAGCGCCAGTTGCTGGGCCCGCGTTCCCTGCACCATCGGGCGCACGTCGCGGAGAAGGAACTGCGCCTCGGTGGCGTTGCCGAAGCCTCCCGGCGTATAGTCCATCGCGCCGTTGAGCATGCGCGTGAAAGGCAGAGTGGCGCGATGGACCGGATCATCGCGATTGCTCCATTTGGAATACTCCATGCCCATCACGGCTTCATAGGTCATCACGTTGGGCCAGGTCCGGCTGATGCCCCAGGGCGTTGTGCTGCCGTGGAAATCGAGCATCAGGTGGTGAGTGGCGGCGAGTTGGGCAGCGCGGTAGTAGAAATCGATGGCGGGCTGATCACTGCGCTGGATGAAATCAATCTTCACACCGGCTACGCCCCACTTTTCATACAAAGGAAAAGCCTGTTCCATCTGGCGTGAGGCTGCGGCAAAATTAGCCCATAGCCAGATCTTTACGCCTTTGGATGCTGCGTACTGAACCACGCCAGGGACATCGATGTGACCGTTCATGCGGGTGATGTCGTCCGGCTCGGACCATCCCGCATCGATCAGCATGTATCGGAATCCCGAGCTCGCCGCAAAATCGACGTAATGCTTCACCATAGCTGTCGTGTTCGCGGACTTACCGTCAGCGCCGATGTCGCCGCTCCACCAGTCCCACGCCGTCTTTCCGGCATGGATCCAACTGGTGTCTGCGATTCGGGATGGACTGTTGAGATCATCAAGTATGTTGGCGTTGATGAGTTCCGCAGGTTTCTCCGCAACCTGCAGTACGTGCCATGAAGAATGCCATGGCGGGCTGCCGACCACCGCTACGGTGGGATAGGAGGGTATATCGGTGAAGCGCGGGGCCAGCACGCTCTCGATCCGGAACCGGCCTTCCCCCGGCAAGTCGCGACTGCGATCATTCGTCAGGTACAGCACGGCATCCCCTTCGAGATCAGCCTCGGTGATGGCAAGCCAGCCCAGACCCGGACTGTGCGTGAGCAGAGGCAAGCCGATCAGGGTCTTCGCGGGTTCGCCACCCTGCGTGCCGAACGCACTGATGTGCAGTGGGAGGTATTCACTCTCAAAGGCCGAGCGAAAGTTGGGCAGCACGAGCGCCCATGTGGAGGCGTCCTCGACGAAGTTGAACTCCGTGTGCTCGTCCTGCAGTTCAAAATGGCGATCGCCCGATCCCTCGGGCAGCACATAGCGAAAAGCAACACCCGAGTTGTAGGCCCGTGCCTCTATGATCAGACTGCGGCCCGGATCTTCAGCATCCGTCAGATGGACCGTTACGCTGTTCCACAGGTCGTGCACATGGCTGGTTTTCCCCGCGACCTCGTTGTAATCGTCCACACCGGAGCCTGGGTTCGCGGCATCCATATGAACGTTGTCACCCAGCGGCGCCTCCCCGGCGAGGCTGAGGCTGAGTCCGGAGTCCACAAGGAGCGGCTTGCCCTCAAACGAGAGCGAATAGACCAGTCGTCCGGTGCCGCTTGTGGGCTGGCCGTGCTGCACCACGGCGAACTGCAGCAGAAGCTTGTGATCGGGAGAGGCGATGCTGGCAGTGAGGCTCTGGGCGAGCAGCGGAGAGGCCAAAGGCACCAGCAGCAGAGCTGCCTTCAATACCAAACGAGAAAAGCTTGCGGATGCCATGTTAGCGCTCGGCCTTCAGCGCAAAAGTGTGCGGCTTTGGTTGTGCGTTGTGATACTCGTCATCGATCATCTTCGCGTCCAGTGCATCCAGAACTTTCACTCCATCCGGCTCGCCGGGGATAGCTTCCCCTTCGGTCATCAGATCAAAAAGTGTCCCGCTCAGTTTAGAGCGGTCATCCGCGGTCCAGTCGATGCTTTTCGCCTGTTGCTCCATCGGCGTCGAATACAGCGCCAGGTTGATTCCACTGGCCAGTTCATCCCGTGAGAAGATTCCAACCGGCTGGCCGTCGATGGTGAGGTCGTAGGTGACAGCAGAGAGGTTTTTCACCTGCATCATCTGCCGATCGAGCGCCGAAATGTCGGAAATCTCCAGCAGAAACTGCGTCATCGCGTCATTCAACTCCAGCGGCAGCGGAAGCGCCTGGTCCAGTTGCGTCCACTCAAGGTCCGCGCCCGACTCCTGCAGGCCGGAAACAGCCGTGTTCTCCTGACTGATTACCTGGCCTTTGGCTGCGTCAATCGCAACGCTGCTGACGTCGGGGCTTACGTTCCACCCACGAACTAACGCGGCGGCCATGATCCAGTGGCCAGTTTCCGAGGGATGGATGCGGTCCGGCAGCAAAGAGCCGGCCATGCGCGGATCGATTTTCATTCCTGCGCGGAGCGCATCGTCCACCGCCGCGTTGAAGTCCACCACCGGAACTCCCAATTCCTGGCCGATCCTCGATACAAAATCCCCATAGCGCACCATAACGCTGTTGTAGCCCACAATCGCAGGAGGATGGGCAATCTCGTCGTAAGGAGAGGGACGGATAAGCAACAGCCGCACGCCCGGCAGATTGCGGCGCAGGGTATCGACCAGCTTCCCATATCCGGACTTATAGTCTTCGAAATTCTTCGGGAATTCTGTGGTGTATCGTCCGTCATTCATTCCCAACATGATGGTGACGACGGTAGGGTGCAGAGGCAGAACATCGCGCCGGACCCGCGTTTCCATGTCGCCCGCATGGCCGCCCTCCGCGGTGTCCCCGCTGACGCCGGCGTTCAAAAACTCGATACGCGTGTGCGGATAACGCGAGACGATGAAGTCTTCGACAAATCGTGTATAGCGGCGCTGGGCGGTTATGCTGTCTCCATAAAAGACCACGCGATCACCGCTGTGCAGCGCGAAGGGAAGCGTCGGAGCCTGCGCTTGCGCCGCCGCAGAGGCCACGAGCCAGACGACCATTCCGGACATGAAAACGAGTGTTTGCAGGCAGAAAACTTGTTGCGCAGCAGAGCGCCGGCTTCTCACCTCTTCTCCTTCCGTGAAGCTCTCAGGATATCCGCCGCGCGATACTAACCTTGTCTGTAACGTCCGGCGACTAGTGAAGGTCCTCGGGAATCGACGACTGCCCGAAATCTGTATCTCCTCTCCGCCACCAGGCGGCGGCTCGGGAAATGAACTCGTCTGAGAGCGCCGCCTTGTACCGCGGCGCCCCGAAAATTGGAGCTCAAAACTGGTACTTCATGGCGAACTGGATAAACCGCGCATCGGGCGTGAATGCGCCCGTCTGTCGCGTGCTGGTGATCTGGCCGCCGTATGCCCCGTCATTGCTGTAAGAGGGTACGGCGAAATAAGGTGTGTTGAGCAGGTTGAAGATGTCCGTCCGGAACTGCAGAGATTGTTCGCGCCAGGTCGTGAAGTTTTTGAATACGGACATATTGATTTGGCTGAGGCTCGGGCCATACACCGAGAGCAGGGGTCCCCCGGCGAATTGCCTGACGGTTGCCGGATCTGTAACCGGACCCACGATCTGACTACCTGTGGGTGTGGTTCCTGGCGCGACAATATCGCTCCCCGGCCGCGGATTGGCGAAAGCGCATGGGTTGTACCATTGCTGCGGCGTGTGCACATGGGCTGGGCATGTGTAGCCCGCCGGCAAACCGCTGTTAACAGATGGGTCACCGCCTCCGGCAAAGGGATTCCGCTTCACCAGAGGTGGGGCATTGTCGAGCCCGTTCGCGGTGGGGATGTCGGAGTAAAGGGAGAAGGGATTTCCAGTTTGTGCCTGGAAGACCAGGGTGGTCGACCAGCCGCCAGCTATCTCGTTGACAAAGCCCCTCCTGTCGAGGAAGCGCTTTCCGTGACCAAAGGGCAGCTCGTAATTCCCGTCAAACGTGAATCGCTGCCGCACATCGAATGCCGAGTTCCGCATTTCCGCGCTGATGGGCAGGATACCCGGCGCACGGTAACCATAGTCCTGATTGTCGGCCAGATCGCTCTGCGCGTTGTCAATGGAGTGGGAGTAAGTATAGGCAGCCATGAAGCCCAGGCCGCTGGCATAGCGCCGGTTCAGTTTTGCCTGGAGGGAGTTGTAGTGAGCGCTGCCGATGGCTTGCTCATAGTTGATCCCGCCCAGCGTGGGAAAGGGCTCGTAATTGAGCACATTATCTCCCGGATAGGTAAGGGCACGCGTCGAATTCACGCTCGGGTACTCCACGTCCAGATGCCTTGTGAGGCTTCCAACATAGCCGAGGGTGGCCGACATGTTGTTGGTGATCGCATACTCCGTAGAAAAGTTGTACTCCATGCTGTAAGGGGTCTGCGCATCCGCCGCAATTGCCGTAATCGTGGGATAACTGATGGAATTCAGGGCCCCTTGCTGCACGGCCTGCGTGAAGCCGGTATTGAGAGAAATGCCGTTGGTCGGACAGCTGGCCACAGTGCAGGTGGTGGATGGGATACCGGAGGTGAAGTTGAAGGGAACATTCTGGCTGAGGTTGACGCCATAGCCGAAGCCTTCCAGCCCCCCGTAGAAGATTCCATAGCCGCCGCGCACCACCGTTTTACTGTTAACGGAGTAAGAGAGGCCAAAGCGGGGAGCGAAGTTCAGCTTCTGCGACTTCACCAGCGCTGGGTTATTGCTGTACGCCACATTCACGTGATTCTGTGTAAGCAGGTTCAGGAAGGACTGGGGCAGCGCATTCTGTTGATCGTTGGTCGGCAGTTGAAACGTGCCGGTACCGGTCCCAATGGCCAGTGCTCCGGCGACGAAGTTCGCCTGATTGCTGTTGAGCTCCGTTTTGGGGCCAAAGAAGTCATACCGCAGGCCCAGATTGAGGGTGAGCTTCGGCGTCACGCGCCAGTCGTCCTGGCCATAGGCCGAACGCATCCACCGGTGGTCGTTGGTGAACCGCGCCGTTCCCAACGTGGCGCTGTTCATCTCATTGGCCAGAAAATCCGCGACGCCTGACCCGGTATTGGCTACGCCCGGGATGCCGGTATATTCGCCGGTGAAGTTATATGCACCCGTAGCAATCACTGGCTGCAGTTCCGAGGTATTGATCCGCTGGAAATCCACGCCGAACTTCAGAGCGTGATTGCCCTCGATTTTCGTGAGGTTGTCGAGAATCTCGAGAACGTGCTCATTTTCAAGCGTGGGGTAGTAATATGGCGTGCCGATACCGTTGATCCCGGAGATCGAAACATTCACCAGGCCTCCCAGATCCGGATTGAAGGGAATTCCGCCGAGGCCCAGGGTCTGTGAGATGTTCTGGTTGGAATTGAACTGCTTCTCCGTGAAGTTGCCGTAGTTATAGCCGATCCGAAATTCGTTGATCAGGCCGGGATTGAAGACGTGGGTCTCGCTCCCGGCGAAGTTTTCGCCGATGTTGGCATCGTTACCGTCTCCGTAGAGTCCGTCAAGAATCGGACCGAGAGGCGATGGCGAGTACTGGTGCATGTTTGAGTAGCTGAATCGGCCAAATGCCTGATCGTCGGGACTGATGTCCCAATCCACGCGCGTGTCCCATTGGAAGGTGTTATTAGTCGTGTTCAGGTTCACGACATAGTTGTTATAAACGGCACCGCCATTCGCATTTGGTAGTGGATACATCTTCAGAATGTTTTCCGCGGCCGTATCAATCTGCCCGGGGCAAAAGACATTGTTCTGGCCACTGCAGCTCAGCCTGGCCGTCCCTCCAGCACCGCCTGCGGATCCGGGTTGGTACAGCTGAATGGGAATCCCCGTTCCGTTGATGGCAGGATTCAGCAGCTCAGAGAAGTTGCCCTGCCGCTCGAGCGCCGTGGGAACGCTGAAGGTCGAGGGATTCCCCTGTACGATGCGGTTTGCTTCCGTGTCTCCAAAGAAGAAGATCTTGTTGCGCAGGATCGGAAACCCCAGGGTCCCGCCAAACTGGTTTTCGCGATATTCGGGAACCGTCTGCGCGAAGTAATCGCGGGCGTCGAGGGCATCGTTGCGGAAGTATTCCCACAAATCTCCGTGGACCTGGTTGGTTCCCGACTTGATGCTGGCGTTGACGACGGCACCGGCCGAATGTCCAAACTCCGCGCTGTAGTCGGAGGTCTGGACTTTGAACTCCGCCAGCGCATCGGGTGGAGGTCGCACCACATAGCTGGCCCCGTTGAGGAAGTCCTCGGTATCGGTATTGTTGTCGACGCCATCCAGAATGAAGTCGTTCTCCTCTTCGCGCTGACCGTTGGCGCTGAAGTCGCCGGTCCCGGTCCCGCGCGAACCATTACCGGGATCAACCCCCACGCTGAGCTGTGCGATAAAGACCCAGTTGCGTCCGTTCAGAGGCGTGTCGTTAATCGTCTTCGTCGAGACCACCTGCCCCAGCGAGGCATCTTGTGTCTGCAGAAGCGGCGGAGCCGTGCTTACGTGCACTGTCTGAGTGACACCGCCCGCTTTCAGCGTGATCGGAAGATTGAGTCGCTGCTGCAGGTTGAGATGGAGATTCTCTTCGATCACGGGCGCGAATCCGGGCGCGGCCGCCTCGAGCCGGTAATCACCGATCTTAATCGGCGAGAAAATGAAAATCCCATCTGTGTTCGTCTTCCCCTGTAGCTGAAGATTGGTCCCGGTGTTCGTCAGGGTAACCTGGGCATTTGCAATGGAGGCCCCACTGGTGTCCTTGATTACACCCGTGATCGTGCCCTGGTCGGCCTGTCCAAAGGCTGAGCCCGCGAAGATAAGGAGGATTCCGACACCCAGTAGCAGGCAGAGCGAGAGAGTTGATCGTGAGTGAGCCTGGTGTCGTGTTTCATACTTCATTGCGTACTTCCTTCCGAGGTTCAGGTCAGAGATTTCCCTGCATACCGGCAACCCGCAACCGTGAGCTACAGGGCCGTTGAGACGGTACAGAACTGGGTTGCCGGAAACCAGCGGCGACGCTTCCAGCC
>JBAUZR010000336.1:0-2994 GCA_049585375.1 Acidobacteriaceae bacterium | reverse complement strand
ACAGCTCGGTCACCTTCCGGCAGGTGCGCGACGTGACTCCCGCGCACGGGGACCTCACGCTGGAGATCGATCCGGACTCGCTGTACTCCATCACGAATACGACCGGGCAGGGAAAAGGCGATGCGGTGCCGCCCCCGCCGGCTGCATTCCCGTTGCCCTGGAGCGACAACTTCGACGCGTCGCCAGTGGGCAAGGCGGCGAAGTATCTCTCGGATCAGGACGGCGCCTTCGAGACCCACCCGTGCCGCGAGCGAGCGGGCAACTGCCTGACCCAGGTGATCACAGTGAAGCCGATTCCGTGGTTCCCGCTGCCCGATCCGTTCACGCTGGCGGGGGATGAAGCCTGGAGCAACTACGCCATCGCGGCCGACGCTCTCATTCCAACCGCAGGCCAGGCGACCCTCTTTGGCAGAATCGATTCCGCCAACGTTTTCACTGACCCGAAGGCGATTTATCCGAGTGGCTACGGCCTCATTCTGCACAGCAGCGGCGCATGGCAGCTGATTGCGACCGCTTACAGGAAAGACGACATCCTTCTCGCTTCCGGTGAGATCAGCTGGCAGCCGGCTCAGTGGCATCATCTGCAGCTCAGCTTCGACAAGGCCCGTATTGGAGTCACGATCGACGGCCATGCGCTCGCTGAGGTGGAAGATTCTTCTCACCCGCATGGCATGTTTGCCATCGGCAGCGACTGGACGAGGGTTCAGTTCGACAATTTGTCCGTTACTCCGCTACAACAGCAAGCCCATGATTGACCAACCGGGACGGGCGAGACGCAAACAACTTTCATAACGATAACGGGAGGCGGCGGTGCACATTCCAGGCATTCAATCCAAAGACAGAAGCACACGGCGAGGAGTGGGCGTTGCGCTCCTCTGCCTGCTGGCCTTGCTGCTGACAGCCGGAACAGCGGCGGCGCAGATGGACCAGGGGACGATCACAGGCACCATCCAGGACAACACCGGTGCGGCGATTCCCGGCGCGCAGGTGACCCTGACCGATATCGATACCGGGCTGGTGCTGAAAACCGTGTCGGACGGCAGCGGCGTCTACGTATTTTCGCCGGTCAAGATCGGCCATTACACCATCAGCGCCACTGCCACCGGCTTCCGCACCACCACCCAGGAGCGCGTGCAGCTGGAACTCGGCGAGCGCCTGAATGTTCCTCTCAAGCTGCAGACCGGCCTGGTCTCACAGACCGTTACCATCACCTCGGCGCCGCCGCTGCTGCAAACCCAGTCGGCCTCGGTGGGCCAGGTGCTCAGCACGCAGACGATCAATACCACAGCCCTGAACGGTCGCAACTGGGTCTATATCGCGCAGCTGACCGCCGGCGCTGACCCGGCTGAGGGATCGCGCGGCGCCGGGCAGGGAGACTTCGAGGCAAACGGCCAGGATGCGGGGCAAAATAACTTCGTCCTCGACGGCGTGGATAACAACGTCAATACTGTCGACTTTCTCAACGGCGCCAGCTTTGTCGTGCGCCCCCCGCCCGATGCACTGGCCGAGTTCGAAGTCTCCACCAGCGACTACAGCGCGGAACTGGGCCACTCCGCCGGCGCGGTTGTGAATGCCAGCATCAAGTCCGGAACCAATCAGATTCACGGCGACCTCTGGGAGTATTTCCGGAATACCGTGCTCGACGCCCGCGATTTCGACGCGCTCACCGTGCCGAAGTACAACCAGAACCAGTTCGGCGCGACCCTCGGTCTGCCGATTATCAAAAACAGACTGTTCTTTTTCGGCGACGCTGAAGATGACCGCATCGTCTTTGGCCAGACGTACACCGAAACCGTACCCACCGCGGCGATGCGCCAGGGCGATTTCTCCGAGCTCTTGAATACCAACCTCACCGGCTTGGCCCAGCCAGTCCAGCTGTATGCTCCCAACTCCGGCGGAACGCAAAAGGTCAGCTGCAACGGACGGAATAACGTCTATTGTCCCGCCCAGATCGACGCGACCGCGCAGAATATTCTCAACCTGTATCCGGCCCCCAACGCCAATGGCGGCCTAATCTATAACAACTACATCACCACAAAGAACTCCGCCGATAACCGCTGGTCGTGGGATACGCGAAGCGACTGGAATATCAGCGCCAAAGACCAGGCCTTTGCGCGATTCAGCTACCTCAACGAGCGCAGCTCGTTTCCTCCCCCGTTAGGACCCATTCTCGACGGTGGATCCTATGGGAACGACGGCAACATTGTCGACCTGGCGGAGCAGTTCGTCGCCAGCGAGACCCACGTGTTCGACCCGAAAATGACGAACGAATTCCGCTTTAGCTTTGATTACGGCCATTTCGAGGATGCCCCCATCAATGCCAACGTGGATACGGCGGCGAATGTCGGGTTGGGTGGTATCCCCTTTGCCGCAGGCAATGGTGGGCTTCCCCCGACCAATATCGGCGGCGTTCCGGGAACCGCGGGCACCGCGAGCATCAGCGGCGCGACCGCGGTGGGCGGCATCTCTGAATTCGGCACACCGGCCTACTACACAGCCGATGAGTATCAGGACACCTATCAGATTCTTGACAACCTGACAAAGATTGTTGGGAACCATTCGCTGAAGCTCGGGGTAGAGTTCGAAAGTATTCGTTTCAGCACGCTCGCTCCCCCTTACTCCCGCGGTGAGTACGGATTCAACGGGCAATACTCCAGCGCTCCAGGCGTAAGCTTTACGGGATTCGGACCGGCGGATTTTCTCACCGATCAGATCAACTCAGCCAGCCTCTCCAACCTGAGCACGGTCTACAACAATCGCTGGTATCGCGCCGGATACGCGCAGGACGACTGGCGCATCAGCCAAAAACTCACCCTCAACCTCGGCGTGCGCTACGAATACTTCCAGCCCTACAAGGAGAATTCCGGCGCGCAGGCAAACTTCTTTGCCAGCGGTGCCCTCGGTGTCGGCACCGGAACCGGAACTCTGCTCATTCCCTCGGAACGCCGCTCCACCCCCCTTGCCGCCTCCTTCCTGACCGCGCTCGCCCAGGAT
>JBAUZR010000335.1:0-3253 GCA_049585375.1 Acidobacteriaceae bacterium | reverse complement strand
TCCCTACCTGCTGGCGGGCGAGATGAGCTTCGACAGCCGGGCACGTTTGGATAGTTATATTGCGGCTTTGCAGTCGGTGGTAGACCGGCACGACATTTTGCGCACGGCGGTGCTGTGGGAAGGGCTTCGTGAACCGGTGCAGGTAGTCTGGCGCAAGGCGTCGCTCCATATCGAAGAGATCGAGCTCGACCCCGCATCGGAAGATGTGTCTGAACAGTTGTACGCGCGTTTCGATCCCCGCCATTTCCGCATCGACGTGCGCCAGGCGCCGTTGCTGCGCCTCTATCTTGCATATGACTCTGCGCACGACCGTTGGCTGATGATGCAGTTGCTGCACCATCTGGTTGATGACAACACCTCATTGCGAATGTTGCAGGCCGAGGTTCAGGCGCACCTGCTCGGACAGCAGGAACGGTTGCCGGCGTCTCAGCCGTTCCGCAATCTGGTGGCCCAGGCGCGACTGGGAGTGAGCCGGCAAGAGCATGAAGCCTTCTTTCGGCGGATGCTCGGAGATGTGGATGAGCCCACGGCGCCGTTCGGTCTGCTCGACGTCCAGGGAGACGGCAGCGGCATCGAGGAAGGCCGCCTGGCGTTAAGCGATGATCTTGCCCGCAATCTGCGTGCTCAGGCGCGCCGCTTGGGAGTGAGCGTTGCCAGCTTGTGCCATCTGGCCTGGGCGCGGGTGTTGGGGAAGGTCTCGGGGCGGGACGATGTAGTCTTCGGCACGGTTTTATTCGGACGCATGCAGGGCGGCGAGGGCGCCGACCGGGTGATGGGACTGTTCATCAACACCCTGCCGGTGCGGATCCATATAGGGGAAGAAAGCGCGGAAGTTGGGGTGCGGCGTGTCCATGCCTTGCTGGCCGATCTGCTGCGCCACGAGCACGCCTCGCTGGCCCTGGCACAGCGGTGCAGCGCGGTGCCGGCGCCGGCGCCGCTATTTTCGGCTCTGCTGAACTACCGCCACAGTCCGGGTGCGGCGCAGAAGCCTTCCGCCGAAGCCATGCAGGCGTGGCGAGGCATCGGCTATCTGCGCGGCGAGGAGCGCACCAACTATCCGTTTACGCTGTCGGTCGACGATCTGGGACAAGGCTTTTCGCTCGTTGCGCAGACCCCGGCCTCGGTGGGTCCGATGCGCGTCTGCGAGTTGATGCACACAGCTCTTGAATCGCTGGCCGAAGCGCTGGAAACAGCCCCCGCCAAGCCAGTGCGCGCACTGGAAGTACTGCCTGAGTCCGAGCGCCATCGTGTGCTGTACGAGTGGAACGACACGGCAGCCGAGTACCCGTCCGACAAGTGTGTGCACGAGCTTTTCGAGGAGCAGGTTGCAAGAACTCCCGACGCAGTGGCCGTAGTGTTCGAGGAGCAGGAACTGAGCTACGCGGAGCTGAACCGCAGAGCCAATCAACTGGCGCATTATCTGCGTGAACTGGGTGTGAAGCCCGACGACCGGGTGGCTCTCTGCGTGGAGCGCGGCCTGGAGATGATCGTGTCCCTGCTGGGAGTGCTCAAGGCGGGCGGAGCTTATGTGCCCCTCGATCCGGCCTATCCGGTTGAGCGGCTGCGCTTCATGCTCGAAGACTCCGCGCCGGTGGCACTGCTTACCCAGAACCATCTTGCGGATCTCTTCAAGGACCTGCACGAAGGCCTGCCCGTCCTCGATCTGTCATCGGCAACTCCGGCATGGGAACGACAACCCGAGACCGACCCCGATCCCGCCGCTGTCGGACTCAGCCCTAACCATCTGGCCTATGTCATCTACACCTCCGGCTCTACTGGAATGCCGAAAGGCGTCATGGTGCAGCATTCAAATGCCATGCGTCTGTTCACCGCCACCGATGCGTGGTTCCACTTTGGTCCCGATGATGTCTGGACTCTTTTCCATTCCTATGCCTTTGATTTCTCCGTCTGGGAGATCTGGGGAGCGCTGTTTTATGGTGGACGGCTGATTATTGTTCCCAAAACCATAGTTCGGTCACCGGACGAGTTCTACAGATTGATATGCAAAGAGAGAGTAACGATTCTCAACCAGACTCCTGCGGCATTTCAGCAGCTGATTGCAACCCAAGCAAGGAGCAATGAGACGCATCATTTGCGATACGTCGTATTCGGTGGCGAGGCGCTAAAAGTCAGCCATCTTCGGCCGTGGTACGAACAGGAACCCAACCAGCATACCCGGCTCGTCAACATGTATGGCATTACCGAAACCACCGTGCATGTGACATACCGCGTACTTGAACAGGCAGATACTCTGAGACATGGCGGAAGCCCAATTGGTCGTCGCATACCCGATCTTCGAACCTACATCCTGGATAGCCATGGCGAGCCGGTTCCGGTAGGAGTAGCCGGGGAGCTTTACATCGGTGGAGCGGGGGTGGCGCGCGGGTATCTGAACCGTCCGGAGCTGACGGCGGAGAAGTTCCTGGCCGATCCATTTATAGACGGGCCGGTGGCGCGGATGTACCGGACCGGGGATCTTGGCCGGTGGCTTGCCGACGGCAACATCGAGTTTCTGGGGCGCAACGATTTCCAGGTCAAGATCCGCGGTTTCCGCATCGAGCTGGGCGAGATCGAGGCGCGGCTGGCCGAGCATCCGGGAGTGCGCGAGGCGGTGGTGCTTGCCCGCGAGGACACACCGGGCGACAAGCGTCTGGTGGCCTATTACACATCCTCCGAAGAAGACATCGATGCCGAGCAACTGCGTGCGTACTTGTCGGCGGTTTTGCCCGAGTACATGGTGCCAGCCGCATACGTGCGGATGGAGTCGTTGCCGCTGACGCCCAACGGGAAGCTTGACCGCAGAGCGCTTCCGGCGCCCGATGGTGATTCCTACGCGACGCATGGCTACGAGCCGCCCCAGGGCGAGATCGAAGAGAAGCTGGCTGAGATCTGGGCCGAGGTGCTCAAGCTGGACCGCGTCGGACGCCACGATAACTTTTTCGAACTGGGCGGCCACTCCCTGCTGGCGGTGACCCTGATCGAGCGCATGCGGCGCGCAGGTTTCAAGGTCGATGTGCGCAGCGTGTTCGCCGCCCCCACCCTGGCTGATCTGGCAGCGACCGTGGACGCCGATGCTTTCGCAGTTGAGGTCCCACCCAACCTTATTCCTCGGGACTGCGAAGCCATCATGTCGGAGATGCTTCCGCTAGTCGAACTGAGTCAGGAGGAGATCGATACGATCGTGGGCACGGTTGCCGGTGGTGCGAGCAACGTGCAGGACATCTATCCGCTGGCGCCGCTGCAGGAGGGCATT
>JBAUZR010000334.1:0-2511 GCA_049585375.1 Acidobacteriaceae bacterium | reverse complement strand
CACGACCTCCACAAACTGCTCCTGGTTAACGTAGTAGCGCGCGCCCTGCGGATTCTCCGGATCCGGACCCTTTTTCAGCCCGATTTGCTGCACGTAAAAGTGCTCCGCCCCTGCCGCATTGCTCGTGTAAACGGCGATGTGCGACACGCCCAGAATCGGCGGCCGCGACTGCGCGCTGCACGAGGCAGCAAGAACGGCAACACCAACGACGGCAAGAGATGAAAGACGCATGAACAGACGCATGAACCAGGAGCCCTCCGGATTGCGTATCAAGTCTAACGCCAGGGCCGCGGCACCGGGCAATTTCCACGCTGTGCGCGGCACCCGGGCGGGATACTATGTCCCCACGGATGAAACGACGGAAGAAAGATCTGTCACCGGGAGTTCTGCGCTTCTTTCTCGGCCTCTGGATTCTCGCCAGCCTCAGCTACTGGATGGCCGGGGCTGTGGACCTGTGGCAGGACGAGGTGCACTGGGACCAGCGGGTGGAATCTCCGTTCCAGTTCAATCCCGATTCGCGCATCATAGATCGGGACACGCTCAAAACGGAGGCCGTGACCGCGGGACTCGCAGCCGGGGACCGGATCAATCAGCTGAACGGGGCCGACTACACGGGTAAAGCGCAGTGGGCGACGATTCTGTCCGACAGTCACCCCGGCGACATCCTCGACGTGGGATACACGCGGCCCAATGGCACTACCGGCACCGCAACGCTCACCCTGGCGCGCAATGAGCTGCTCCACGGCCGCATTTCGCCCGTCCTGGAATTCTGGCGGGACTTCTTCCTCACCGGCCTGCTCACCCTGGTGTGTCTGCTGATCGGATATTGGGTGGTCTTCACGCGGCCCTCTGATCGCAACGCCTGGCTTCTGCTCGTGCTGCTCACCTTCCCCAGCTGCGTCTTCATCGAGAGCGGCCTGGCGACCGGCGTCGGGCTGTTCCTGCGCGAGTTCTGGTACCAGACCATCCAGCTTGCCGGTGCCCCGGCGCTGCTCCTGTTCGGCGTCTATTTTCCCGAGCGCTCGCGCATCGATGCAAAGGTGCCCTGGGCAAAATGGGTGATGCTGGGCATCTTCGCCGTGTGTCTGGCGATTCTGTATCCCGCCGTCTACATGGATTATTACGGCGGAGGCGACGGTCCCTTCCTCGCGCCGGCCAGCGTCGTAGTGGGTGCGGTGGTGAATTCTCTCAACCTGTTGTGGGTCGCGCTGTTTCTGGTCCTCACCGTGGACAAGCTCCGCTCTGCCTCCACCCAGGACGCGCGCCGGCGCCTGCGCGTGCTCCTCACCGGCATGAGCATTGGCGTGGGCTCTCTGCTTCTGGTCTTCGTGGTGCTGCCGCATTTCGGGGTCACCGGCGGCCAGCCGCGCTATTACGTCGTGCGCTACCCCGGGGCCGTCATCTTTATGCTGGCGCCCCTCACCCTGGCCTACGTGGTCGTGGTCCAGCGAGCCATGGACGTGCGGGTGCTCCTGCGCACCGGTTCCCGCTATGCCTTGGCGAAAGCGTCGCTGTGGGTCCTGCAGATCGCCCTGCTCGCCGTCATCGGCATCCGGCTCTTTCTGCCCATGATCGAGCGCCGCCAGCCCCAGTCTTCCGATGTGTGGACAGCGCTGGTTTTTCTGGCGGTCATTGTGGCCCTGCGCTTTGGCGTCAGCAACCGCCTCCAACAGTGGCTCGATCGCCGCTTCTTCCGCGAAGCCTATAACGCCGAGGTGATGCTCAACGAGCTCTCCGATGAAGTGCGTCGCTTCACCGAAACCCAGCCCCTGCTGGAGACGGTCGCTCGCCGCATCTGCGAGACCCTCCACATCCGCCAGATTGCCATGCTGCTCCGTCGCGGCGATGTCTTCTACGTGGAGGAGTCCGTAGGCGTAGCAGCGGATGGCTCCCTCACCCTGCCCGCGCAGGCCTCCTCCATCCGCTTCCTCGCCAATTCGAGCGAACCGGCGCGCCTCTACCGCGAAGATCCCGACGCCTGGTACCTCATGGCCGGAACAGCCGAGCGCCGCGCCCTGGATCTGCTCAACGCAGAGCTGCTGCTGCCCCTCCCTGGGCGCAACCGCCTCATGGGCATCATGGCCCTGGGGCCCAAGCGCTCCGAGGCAGCCTGGTCCCGGACCGATCTCCAGGTGCTCACCACCGTGGCCCGGCAAACCGGCCTGGCCCTCGAGGTCAGCGAGCTGGCCCATTCCCTGGCCGCGGAAGCCGCCCAGCGCGAGCGCGTGAATCGCGAGATGGAGATTGCCCGTGAGGTCCAGGAGCGTCTCTTCCCCCAGCAGATGCCGGTGCTGGCTGGCGCCTCGGTCGCGGGCGCCTGCCGTCCCGCGCTGGGTGTCGGCGGCGATTACTACGACGTCATTTCACTCGAGGATGGCCGGATTGGCCTGGCCGTCGGCGATGTCTCCGGAAAGGGCATTTCGGCAGCGCTCCTCATGGCCAGCCTGCGCGCCAGCCTGCGCGGCGTGACGCTCGATAATCCCCGGGACTTTGCCAAGCTGATGCACAAAG
>JBAUZR010000333.1:0-4659 GCA_049585375.1 Acidobacteriaceae bacterium | reverse complement strand
GGGACTGGTCTTCATGAAGAATTCATGGAGGCTGCGTAGCCTTCAGAAGGCCGCGAAGAAGCGTTTTCGAAGAGCGGCAAAACCCGGCGAGGAGAAGGCGGATGCGAATCCGGGCAGCGGCATTGGCAGTGATATCAGTGGCTCTTGCGGGCGGGGCGCCGCTGGGGGCGCAGACGCAATGGCAGGTGACGAAGACGTTTCACGTGGGCGGCGAGGGCGGCTGGGACTACGTGACCGTGGATGCGGCGCATCATCGCTTTTTTGTGACGCGATCGACGCACACCCAGGCGATCGACGAGGAGACCGGCCGGGTGCTGGCGGATATTCCGGGACAGGTGCGCTCGCACGGCGTGGCGCTGGCGCCGAAGTTGGGGCGCGGGTTCATCACCGACGGCGGCGGGAGCGGCGCGATCCTGGTGTTCGACACGAAGACCTATCAGGTGCTGGGGAAGCTGGCGACGATGCCGGATTCGGACGGGATCATCTACGACGCAGCCATGGATGAGGTGCTGGCGGTGTCGGGTGACGGCAATGCGCTGATGACGTTCAAGCCGGATATCGATCCGAAGAACGGGAAGATCGATCCGCCGATCGCGCTGGGCGGGGCGCCGGAGTTTCTGGCGTCGGACGGAAGCGGGAAGGCCTACATCAACCTCGAGAACAAGGATCTGGTGGCGGTGGTGGATCTGCGCACGAGGAAGGTGGTAGCGCGGTGGCCGGTGGCGCCGGGCGGGCATCCGGTGGGGATGGCGATTGACGCGAAGGCGCACCGGCTGTTTATAGGGTGCCGCAATCCGCAGAAGATGATCGTGATGAACACAGAGAACGGCAAGGTGGAGGCCGCGTTGCCGATTGGGGCGGGTGTGGACGCGACGCGGGTACTGGGGAGCCAGGCATTTGCGAGCTGCCGCGACGGGTCGCTGACGGTGGTGGGCGAGAGGGCGGGGCAGTTCTCGGTGGATCAGGCGCTGAAGATGGTGGACGGCGCGCGCACGATGGGACTGGATGCGACGCGACGGGAATTCTTTCTGCCGACGGCGCAGATGGAGCCCGCACCGGCGGGAAAGCGGCCGCAGATGAAGCCGGGCACTTTCGAGGTTGTGGTGGTGGGGCAGAAATAGGCGGCGCGCATGAGTGGCGGCGCAGCCGGCGTATGGCGCCGATGGACCGGCGAAACAGGCGCAAAAAAATCAACGAGGCCGACCCGACCTTGCTGGGAGGCCTCGTTGTCCGAGGAGAGTTGCTGTGTGGGAAGCCCGCCGGGGCCTCTCACGGTTGTATGGACCCTCGCCGGCGGCGGAAAGTTGCGTGGTTGCGAAAATTATTAAGTGGTGGGGACAAGGGGTTTACCCAAGAGGTTCTGCCCCATGCGGGTTATGCCCAGGTCTGAAGTGCTATTGGCAGAAGGGTTAAAGGACGAAGAGAGTGGGCGATGGATGCCTGGCGGCAAGAGCCGGGCAGGAAACCGGTTTCATCATGCGCGATCTTCTCTTTGTCCTGATCTACGTGGCCATGGTGTTCACCCCTGCGGTGGTGGCAATGCGCAGCGGAAGGGAGCCCGGCAAGGATCAGCGGGCAGCCCGGCCGGACCTTTTTTCAAGGTCCCGGTAATCCTCTTTTCGTTTTTCCTTCGTAACGTTCTCCCTCCTGTCATCTTCGACTTCGCGAAAACCATGGATTAAACTGGGTTTTTGACGAAGGTGAGGATTCGACGATGCTCGTCGTGATGAAGGCGCAGGCCACCGGTGAGGAGATCCAGGCGGTTTGCGCGCACATTGAGGCGCTGGGCTACCGAGCGCATCCGATGCCGGGCGCGCAGCGGACGGCCATTGGCATTACCGGCAACCAGGGTGAGGTAGATCGCGGAAACCTGGAGGAACTGCCGGGCGTTGCCGAGGTCATCCGGGTATCGAAGCCGTACAAATTGGTGAGCCGGGACGTGAAGGAAGAAGACACGGTGATCCGGTTCCCGGGGACAGACGCGACTATCGGCGGCACCGGAATAGCGATGATTGCGGGACCCTGCTCGGTGGAGTCGCGAGAGCAGGCGTTCGCGATTGCGGAGCAGGTGGCGGCCGCCGGGGCACAGTTTTTCCGGGGCGGCGCGTACAAGCCGCGGACGTCGCCGTACGCCTTTCAGGGGCTGGGCGAAGAGGCGCTGAAGATCCTGGCGGAAATCCGGGAAAGGTTCGGGCTGCGGATTGTGACCGAGGCGATCGACCACGAGGCGCTGGAGCTGGTGGACGAATACGCGGACGTGATCCAGATTGGCGCGCGGAACATGCAGAACTACTCGCTGCTGAAGGCGGCGGGTAAAAAGCGGAAGCCGGTGCTGCTGAAGCGGGGGCTGGCGGCGACACTGGACGAGTTCCTGATGGCGGCCGAGTACATCATGAGCGAGGGCAACTACGAGGTGATCCTGTGCGAGCGCGGAATTCGGACGTTTGCGGATCACACGCGGAATACGCTGGACCTGAGCATTGTGCCGGCTGTGCAGCGGCTGAGCCATTTGCCGATTCTGGTGGATCCAAGCCATGGGACGGGCAAGCGCAATAAGGTTCTGCCGCTGGCACGAGCGGCGGTGGCCGTGGGCGCGGACGGGCTGATCGTTGAAGTGCATCATCAGCCGGACAAGGCGCTGTCGGACGGCATGCAGTCGATTGTGCCGGAGCAGTTCGCGCAGCTGATGGACGAGTGCTCGCAGATTGCGACGGTGCTGCACCGGGAGATTCCGCGGGGGATCCACGTGGAAGACGCCGCAATCGCGAAGTAGAGCAAGTTCCCTTTTCCAGCTGGCGGGTAGTGAGGATTCGCGAAAACGGCTGGCGTGTATGCTGAACCGGACCGTGGAATGCGACGCAGAACGTGAAGGGGAGTTGCGCAGGGCCTCATCAGGGGCTAAAGCCCGTTCTTTTTCCCATGCCGGCTGCGCACCTGCACGATTCAGCATCTTTGGTGCATCGTTCAGTGATTGTCCGAGCTGCCAGTTGAAAAGCATCTGGTTGAGGTTTGTGGCTTCCCACCCTGTCGCCTGGAACGACGCGAGGCGACAAGGATGGGGCACCCGGCCGTCATTCTCTGTTAAAAAAACTGCTCGTTCAGTCAACCGCTCTCCCGGAGATTCGCACCCTCACGCAGAGGCCACGGAGGAAGTGCGATGGACTGCCACTCTGGCGCTGCTTCTGTTATTGCCTCTGCTGATGACGGCAAGCGGGTGCCGGCGGAAACACTTTCCCGAATATCCGGCGAATTTTCGCGAGTATGCGTGGGTGACGAATGGCGGCGACCGCTCGGTGACGGTGCTGGATCTCGTGAATATGCGGACGGCGGCGACGATTCCAGTAGGGGATCGGCCGGTGGCGGTGGCGGCGAATCCCGTGAAGAACGAAGTGTACGTGGCGAACGCGGGGAGCGGGACGGTAAGCGTCGTTTCCGCGGCGGAGAACCGGGTGACAGCGACGATCGCGGTCCATCGCCAGCCGGTCTTCATTGATGTGGACAAGGACGGGACGCGCGCGTACGTGGCGAACGCCGGATCGAACAACGTGTCGGTCATCGATCTGGAGAAGCGGCGGGAGATTGCTGTGGTGGGGGTGGGTGAGTCGCCGGCGGAGGCAAAGATTGCGCCTGACGGGAAGACGCTGGTGGTGACGAACCGGCTGGGCGGCAGCGTGACTGTGATCGACGCGCGGGATCTGAAGGTGCGGGCTGTGTTCAGCGGCTGTCCGGGGGCATCGGACCTGGCGATTCTGCCGGATTCGTCGAAGGCGTTCGCGGCGTGTTCAGACGGACACCAGGTGATGGCGGTGGGGCTGGCGCGTCCCGAGAGCCCGGTGCCGGAGGAGCGCGCAGACCGGCTGCTGGACCTGATGGATGTGGGGCAGGGACCGGCGCATCTGGCGATGAAGCCGGACGGCGGCGAGATCTTCGTGTCGAATTACGGCGGCGACACGGTTTCAGAGATCGCAACGAACAGCAACAACGTGGGCGGGGCCTATGTGATGGGGGCGAATCCCCTGGGCGGGGTGGTGACGGCGGACAACTCCATCCTGTGGGAGAGCAATTTCGGCGACAACACCGTCGGCGCGTATTCGATTGACGACGGGGTGCGGATCAACACGGTGCAGGTGGGCGAGGGGCCGGGACCGCTGGCGCTGGCGAGCGGAGGATTTTTGCTGCTCGCGGTGGATCATACGGCCGGCGACGTGTCCGTGTTGCGGACGGTGAGCTATACACCGAAGGGACAGGCGGTGACGGGGTCCCTGTTCACGGTACTCTCGGCGGGGAAAGATCCGAATGCAATCGCGGTGAAGAGCTTTGAAGTGAAGTGAGCCGGGAGGCTGTAGCCGGTGGCTTTGCGCTGACCGGACTTCTGCTGACCGCTTTTTCAGCTCAGTTGGCGCTCAGGAGTGGGCCAGGGTGGCTTTGGATTTGCGCCAGACGATGGTGAGCTCTTCGCGGTCGAGGATCTTGCGGACCTGCAGGCGTGCATGGTTGGACCAGGGTCCGACGGGGTCGAGCTTGACGTAGGCGCGCCAGTGGCGGAGGGCGCGGCGGCGCTCGTTGCTGCGCTCGTAGGCAAGAGCGAGATTGTAGTGCGCGTCGGCGTAGGTGGGCGCGAGGCGGATAGCCGACTGGTAGGCTGCGACGGCCTCAGGC